>NZ_JAVJTO010000048.1:0-82833 GCF_040220235.1 Coleofasciculus sp. B1-GNL1-01 | reverse complement strand
CCCTATCCCATTGTCCCAAACCCGCCAAATTACCGACTCATTGTTGACCCTTCGACTTATCTCGACTCCGCTCGATACAAGTCGCTCGGTGTTAACCCTTCGACTTCGCTCAGGGTTAACCCACTCAATCCGAATCTGGGGAATGTAACCGGAAGATGGGGAAGCATCAGACTCCTCCAACCCTTCCCGCTTACACCGCACCGCATACACAGCATTATCCAGTAAATTTGTCAACACCCGCAACACCAACAACGGCACCTTCACCGGAACCCCATCCCACTCCCCCAATCGCCACTCTATCTCAATCCCCTCATCCTGGGGACAAGCCAACTTCACCGCCAACTCTACAATCATCCCCACCGTCGCCCTCGCCAAACTCTGGGGTAACTCCCCCTGGGGAACCGGAAGCAATGTCGCCACCAACCCATTCGCCCGATTTAACTCCTGTTTCGCCTTCTCTATCTGCTCCTCCCATTTGAACACCACCTCCTCTCCCTTCCCCTGTCGCCATTGCTGAGTTAACATGGTTAAAATCTCCAACCGATTTCCCAGCGCCCAGAGGGGATTTTTCAACTCATGGGATAAATTTCCCACCAAGGAACTCATCGCCGTGAGTTTCTCCTGCTGAATTAACTGATTTTGCGTCGTTTGCAGTTGAATCAACGCCTCCTCTAAATGCTGCGTCTTCTGATTCACCTGCGCGACTAATAAACGGTTATACTCCTGCAACTCCTGAAGATAAAAATACAGCACTCCCCACACCCCCATTAGCCCAATTCCCACCAACGCCGCCCCCGACGGTATCCAGATATCCAGCAAAAACGCTGTGTATGTCACCCCCAGCACAACACCACTTAAACCCATCCCCCCAATTAACGCCATAATCAACGTCAACCCCGGATAACGCCCCCGTCGCCAGCGTCGTAGAAACCCATATTCCAAACTCACCCACAGCCAAATCCAGCCATATTCCCACAGTTGCGCCACCCCCCGAATTCCCCCAGCTTCCCCCAGCGCCGCCTGAATTATCTGACTCGTCAACAGCGCCTGAATCTCCACCCCATACATCGGTTTCGGTGTAGTTCCCTGATAGTGAGAAAAGGGGGTATAAAACCTATCCCGTAACGAGGGCGCGTAAGCCCCAATCAACACCACCTTATCCTGAAACCGTTTTTGTTGATAGGTTATTGGTGGGGAGGGCGGGTTTTGTTGAGAAGTTATCGGTGAATGTCTGAATTGAGTGGCTAAACCCGCCCCTACAAGTATGGCTAAATCCGCCCTGACCTTCCCCTCTTCCCCATCTCCCTCATCTCCCTCATCTTCCCCAGCTTCCCCATCTCCCTCATACCTAACCGGAACATCGCGAAACATTCCGCCGCCTAAATGGTCAATAAACTGTAGGGGCGGGTTTAGGGACTGTAGGGGCGGGTTTAGGGACTATTGTCAGCTATTGCTGAAATAACGGAACAACAAAACCCGCCCTCCTCACCAATAACGGAACAACAAAACCCGCCCTCCTCACCAATAACTGACTCCCCCACACCATAAGCCAGATGCCCGGAATTATGAAGTAATATTAAGAAGAGATGTTAATCCTATCGATATTGTGAAGTCTAATCTCGTATTCCCCTTGAGCAAAACTCTCAAAGGCAGTCAATGGCAAACCATCATCGCCGATAGCCTCACCGTATTCTGGGGTGAATGGTTAAAGCTACGGGTGAGAATCCTGCAAGTCGCGGCGGCTGGACTCATCTCCCCACTAATTTACATTATCGGATTTGGCTTGGGATTGGGTAGCGCCCTGGATTCAGCCATGGAACCTGCGGCGGGTGACAGCTATTTAGAGTTTATCCTACCGGGGATGATTGCCCTCTCATCGATGACGATTAGTTTCAGTGGGACAACCTTTTCGATATGCGGTGAACGGCTTTACACCAAAACCTTTGCTGAAACACTACTGATGCCTGTACACCCGTTAGCACTGTATTTGGGTAAAATTCTAGCCGGAATCGTGCGCGGGTTGATGACATCCGGTTCAGTGATTGTGGTAGCGATTCTATTTACCGGTAAAGTTTTCAGCTTTATCAATCCCTTATTTTTGCTAGTGTTGCTGCTAAATTGTGCCGTATTTGCCGGGTTAGGGGTACTGGTGGGATTGAATGTCAAGTCCTTAGAATCCGTGGGATTGTACAACAATTTTGTGATTGTACCAATGTCATTTTTGGGTGCAACGTTCTTTGATCCGAGAACATTACCCTTGGCATTAAAAGTTATCGTCTACTTGTTACCCCTCAGCTATGCTAGTACCGGACTCCGGGCGGCTGCTTATTTACCCCTATCCCAGTTTCCCTGGTATTCTATCCCCGTGTTATTAGCCTTTGCGATCGCACTATCCTTTGTTGGCGCTTATAAATTCGCTCACCAGCAAGATTAAGTCTGAATTTTAATTCCCTGTTCCCTGTTACACCTAAAAAATGACAAATGACTTCATCACATTAGAACTGCGCTGGTTCAATCGCGGTAGTTTACCCAAACAGGTGAATGATTGGTTCACCACAGATTGTCCAGGTGAGATATTAGGATCGCCAGAAACCAGGGAGGATACTTATCTTTATATCCCCGATTGTCCCTATCTGAATATTAAATTTCGGCAAGGCAGTTTAGAGGTTAAGTGGCGTAAGGCAGAATTGGGTATCCGACAATTTAGTCGCCACTGGGAAGGCGGGATTGAACAATGGATTAAGTGGAGTTGTCAAGACTCAACGTCTGAGAGTCTCATGCCCAAAGGCGGCTTGACACAAGGATCATGGGTGTCGGTGAACAAAGCGCGATCGCAACGTTTTTACCAAGAGATTACCTATGAATTAACCCAGCTTACCGTTAACAATGAGAATTGGTGGACAATTGCGTTTGAGGCACTTGTTGAAGTTGATACTATGAATCTGGAGGAATTTGAGCAGGGTGTTAGCGAAATAGGTTCGACGTATCAGGGATTACCCTTACAAAATCACCAGTCTTGTGCCTATCCTAGTTGGCTTAATCTGATCGTTTAAGTGGGTGGACACAATTAAAGTTAACGGTTGAGATTAGGGAACAGGGAACAGGGAACAGGGAACAGGGAACAGTAAGGGTTTAAGGCTTGTTTACATAACTTGATCTAGTTAAGTTTATTTCCACCAACCTACTTAGAGGTTTAGTATAAACAAAAACTACCTCATTGGTTACTCATTGCTAATTGACCTAAACGCTTCAGTACCCTCAAAACGCTATACAGTTCATTTCCCGGATTGAAAATATCAAACAATTTAGATACAGCGTATCGAGTTGTTTCTCCTTTGACTAATTTTATAAATCTAAAGCTACTCCCATTCGTAATTAGTCCGTAGGCAGGTTCTTCCCGATCAGGATTTGATAACATATAAGCGAGAAGTTGTGGTTTGCCAACGTCTAGAGAAAATGCGGCTTTTTTTGATTCAATGACAACTAGCCAAACTTGTTCTAATAAAGCCAATACATCGATCTCTCCTCTGACAATAACTCCCTCATCTTCTGCTGCTATTGCTACAGACGTCTCGGATTTGATGTGGAAGGGGTGGAGGTAGAAATCCGCTAAGTCTAGCAAGGGAGAGAGAACAACCATTTTTACGGTGTTTTCCAACAGAGGTGGGTATTTCGTTAAATTCTGATAACTGAGTTTTACTCTGTCCAACCTTTCTTTCTCGGCGTCAGTAATTTCCGGTAAGTTGTCCTGCCATTCTCGGAAGAATTGGTCATCTTCAACCAACTGGATGCCAAATTTTGTTTCTAATTCATGGAGAGTAATCTCTCTAGCTGGAAGAGTTTGAGTCATAATAATAGACAAGAATTATTTCGTCGGCGCGTGTAGGGCTGCAAACGAATGACAGGACAAATGACAAATGACAAATGACTCACTGATTAACATCATTGATCCGCGATGTCACAAATCGATCCATCCAATTCTCCAAATACGCCCGATTTTCTGCTTGTTGTTCCGGTTCCGTCGTATCCAAGGGATGAGGCGCTAATCCCAAAATTGCCGCCGTTGTTACACAAAACATCGACTTCTGAAACGTTTGGCAAATCTGCACCCCCAAATCATCCTCTCCCCGACGCGATCGCTGATAGACTTGATGCAGATAATCCGGTAAATAATGACGCATATCCTGCATCAATAATGTGGGTGGAATCCCCGAACTACCCACAGGTAACGGATCAGCATATAATGCCCCATAAGTAAACTTACCTTGTTCTGGCGGAATCTGATTGGCTTGGGCGTTATAGGAAACCGTCCCTAAAAACGGCGTTCCCCGAAAGAAAATCGCCTCCACATAGGGTACGGCTGTATCCATGAGAAAGGTTAACCCAGCGGATTTGGGAAGTATCTCATACTCGCGATCGCGAATTTTCACGCTATAGGTAATCGGTTTACTCGCCGCCGCCACTAATCCATTTAAAATATGTTCCACAACTTGGGGAATCGTCTTAATTTCCCCCTTGTCATAGCGACTAGATAACTCCATAAAAATATCACTCATCACCCGCCAGAATTGACCCAAGCCACTGTAATATGCCATCTGACGCACTTGTTCGGTGAGAAAATTGGGAAATAACCAGTTTAACCCTTGGACAAACGGATTCCCCTTAAACTTTGCCTGAATCGCGGCGGCACAGTGTTGTTCAAATTCTGGCGTATCTAGATAAGCATCTAATTTTCCACCCCCATGCCAAAACATCGATTTCATACAGTATTCGGCATATTCAAAATTAATCCGATTATGCCACCAGTGCCGTATTAGCTTCTGGAGAGAAACCTCCCCGTTGAAGTATTTAAAGAAGGGGAAAAAAACTAAAAACTGATTCTCAGCAATATAAATTAGATTGCGCGAATAGGCATCTAGGACAATGCCATAACTATGTAAAATCCCCACAACCTCTAGCACATTCTCTGGTGAATCCACCAGCAACGCTTCACCGGAATTGAGGCGTTTAATATAAGGTTCTAGGGGATGAGTTTTAGATGTTTTGTGACTGATTACCATGGGAATAATTATTAGTTGTTACCCTTGATGACTTTTGATCAATTGGTTTTGTAGGGGCGGGTTTCACGACTATCGTTTCTAACCTAACCTAGATGTAACTAAACCCGCCCCGACTGATCCGTTAGAATGACGAATGACAAATGACAAATGACAAATGACAAATGACAAATGACAAATGACAAATGACAACTGACCACAATATTATCGACTCACCTCAACGCCTAAAGCCATTGTCGGTGAATTCGTCACCATCGTCGCCGTAGTGGTTTCACTCAACCGCACTAACCATCCCGGTTGAATCCCAAAAATAACAATCAACACCGCTAAGACAATCGCCGGTATCCGTTCACTCCAGTAAACCCGGGGTAAATTAATCAACTGCGCCGAGAGACGCCCAAAAAAGGTACGATCCAGCAAAATTAGGAAATACACCGCCGTTAAAACTGTCCCAATCATACACAGAAGCGTTTGCACAGGAAACACCGGAAAACTCCCCCGAAATACCAGAAATTCTGAGATAAATCCCACCATTCCTGGAATTCCCGCACTCGCCATCACCGCCAATACCATGAAGCTACCAATCAACGGTAATCCGCGTTCCCGATTCAAAAGTCCATTGAGAACATCTAAATCCCGCGAACCCGTCTTCTTATAAACCACACCCACCAAAAAAAACAGTAACGCCGAGATTAACCCATGACTCACCATTTGCATCACCGCCGCCACCAGGGAAATTGATGTCGCCGCCGCCGCAGCTAGTAAAATATACCCCATGTGCGCCACTGAACTAAACGCCACCATCTTCTTCATATCCCGTTGCGCGATCGCATTAAACGCCCCATAAAGCACACTGACAACTGCCCATATCGCTAACCAAGGCGCAACGACTGTCCAAGCTTCTGGGAATAATCCTAAACCAAAGCGCAATAATCCATAGGTTCCTAATTTCAGCAACACCCCCGCCAACAGCATGGAAATAGGCGTAGAGGCTTCAACGTGGGCATCCGGTAACCAGGTATGAAAGGGTACTAAAGGAATTTTCATCCCAAAGGCGATTAGAATTCCGCCTAATAATAGCAATTGACGACCCACGGGTAATAATGAGGCTAAGTTCTGCACATTGCTGTAGGCAAAGGTATTTGCCCCACTCAAAAAGACCAAACCTAAAAAGACCGCTAAAACCAGCGCCCCAGACACAGCTGTATATAAGAGAAACTTAGTCGCCGCATAGCCACGCCGTTTTCCGCCCCAGATAGCAATTAACAAATATAAGGGAATTAATTCCAGTTCATAGAAGAGGAAAAACAGCAATAAGTCTTGCGCCAAAAATGCCCCGGCTACCCCAGCGTTTAATAACAGAATTAGCGTGTAATAAAATCGAGGGCGTTCTAACTCCTCATCCGTCGCGTAAACCGCCATCACGGTGAGTAAGCCATTTAATACCACTAAGGGTATTGACAACCCATCGATACCTAAAC
The DNA here is from genome assembly GCF_040220235.1 of Coleofasciculus sp. B1-GNL1-01. Taxonomy (NCBI): domain Bacteria; kingdom Bacillati; phylum Cyanobacteriota; class Cyanophyceae; order Coleofasciculales; family Coleofasciculaceae; genus Coleofasciculus; species Coleofasciculus sp. B1-GNL1-01. Next base: position 76,295 of record NZ_JAVJTO010000048.1, on the reverse strand, counting down.
TGTAGGTTAACCCAATTGACTCAATCCAAGACAGTTTTTCTTGAAATTGAAGACTCATCTGACCAGGATTAAACTGCGCTAGCAGTACCAGTGACCAAATAAATAGACCACTGGTAACAATTAAGGTGACTTTACGCGCCCCTTTTGCCATCAGCGTCGTGGGCAAAAATCCGACAACTAGGGCTGTTAATAGCGGGACTAAAATTAAAGCACTTAGCATAGTTATTTGATAGGGAACAGGGAACAGGGAACAGGGAACAGGGTAGATAAGTTAGTGGTTTTATCCGTAATGTTATCGGTAAAACCCGCCCCTACAACCGACACCAACATTTTTACTGCCCATTCAGAAACAACCACTGTTCCCAGTCCCACTGACTGAGGGGCCAACTCATCAAGAGTGCTAATAAGCTGACGCCGATGAGAATCGTTAACAGGTAAAACTGGGATTTCCCCGAAACACTATATTTCAATGATTGACCCCCAACCACAGTCGCCAAACCAACTAAATTCACCACACCATCGACAATATGACGGTCAATCCAGTCGGTCAGTTTAGAAAACAGGTCAACGGCAAAGACCACAGTCAGGTTGTAGAGTCGATCGACGTAAAAATCATAAGCTAAAAGGTCTTGCAAAAATCTCACAGGTAAGAGAATCGATCGCAATCCAATTCTGTGTAAGTCCATTAAACCGCCAATCGCACAACCCACGACGCTGGAACCAAATAATAACAGTTGGGGGACTTCAATCAGGTACTCATACTTAGCACTGGGTAACAGGTTTAATTGTTGCAGCAACAAGGGCATCCCCAGAGTAATTAGGGTTAACCCCACCATCGGAAACGCCATGGGCCACCCCACTTCCGGGGTACGGCGGGTTTTGGGCTGAGGATTGCCTAAAAAGGCTAAGCGAAAGACGCGGGTTAAGCCGAGGGCGGTAATCCCATTCACCCCGATAAAGGTGGCAACTAATCCAGGTGAATCCGCCCACAGGGAATTAATGCCTTTACTTAATGCCCAATACCCCCCTAGGGGCAATAGTCCAATCATCCCCGCTGTTCCGACGACAAAGGCACTGGTTGTGGCGGGCATCCGTGACCATAAGCCGCCCATCTCGGTGAGATTTTGGTTACTGGTGGTGAGAATAATCGAACCGGTACTCATAAATAATAGGGCTTTGGCAACGGCGTGGGCGAGGAGTAACGTCGCTGCAATATCGGCGCGTCCAGTTCCCACGGCGATAAACACCAACCCTAAATACGCACTGGTGGTATGGGAGAGCGATCGCTTAATATCAATTTGGGCAATGGCGACTAAGGATGCACCAATCGCTGTGATCGTGCCAATTACCACTAACACGGATAAGGTGACTGGGGATATGGCTAAAATCGGCAGCAGTTTAATCAACACATACGCCCCACAGCAGACAACCAGCGAATTCCGCAAGACGGAGGCGGGGTTGGGTCCTTCCATCGCTTCATCTAACCACAAATGCAAGGGAAATTGAGCGCATTTCCCTAAGGGTCCGGCAATTAGGGCTAATCCCAGCAAGGTGGCGAGGATGGGGGGGAGGGTGGCGGTTCCTGCCCAATCGTATAAGTTATTAAAGTTTAAGCTACCCGCGAGGCTTCCCAGGGTGACAACCCCCATTAACAGCAACATATCACCCACCCGCTTGGTTAAAAAGGCATCTCGTGCAGCGGTAACCACTAAGGGTTGAGCATACCAAAAGCCAACCAGTAAATAGGTGGAGAGGGTGAGCATTTCCAACAGAGCATAGCTCAAGAGTAAGGAATTACTCAAGGCAATTCCACTCATCGCCCCTTCAAAGAATCCCATTAAGGCAAAAAAGCGGGCTAATGCCCAGTCTTTTTCCATGTATCCTAGGGCATACAGTTGCGCCAACAGGCTGAGGCTGGTCACCACCTCTGCCGCACCTGTACTCACGGGCGAAACCTCTAGGGCGAAGGAGAAATTCACGCCGCCAACTTGCAGCCAGTCAAATACAAACTCGTTCACCATCGGCTGATTCACGGCAGACCCGAAGATTACCCAACCGTGAATACAGGCAAAAAGCGTCATTAATATGTTAAGATAGGCAGCCGGACGGGGACCGGTACGGCGAATCACACCCGTTGCCCAAGGTAAGCTTAAAATGGCACCAATTAACCCATAAAACGGCACTAACCAAATTGTCTGATTCAGAAACTCTGTCATCCCGCTTGCGTACCTCGTTGGTTTTTTATCACTGGATCATATCGATACAGAATTTTGCCTATTGACCGAGGGATTCGCTGGCGCGATCGCGGTTTGAGTCCCTCTTGTCTTGAGTCCCTCTATTTAAAGGTCAGCTTAATCAAAGTGATACTTAATACTAGAGCCTTGACCTTCTCTCCATACTTGAGTTGTTCGGTCAAGCGGTTCTCCTACCCGTTGCCCCTGCTTGATTATGAGGTGATTGTCCCGGCGTCTGGAGACAAGTCATTTTAACGTATAAAAACGTTACCCAAAAATTATAAAACAAAGCCAACATTTCGCAAAAGCTGAGAATTTTGCCCAACCTCTCGATTATTATCGCTCTAAAGTTAAGTTTTGTTAAACAGTTTGATTAAGAATTATCATAATAATTTATATTGTCAATTGTGCCAAGCTTCTCTATGCTTGGTTTTGGCTAGTAATTTATTAGTCTAAACTTCGGCATTCCCGTCCAAATTTTTGCCCAACCGGGATGGGCGGACTCATGGTCAACGTATTCACAAGGAGAAAATCAACGTGCCAATTGCTGTAGGAATGATTGAAACCAAAGGCTTTCCGGCTGTCGTCGAAGCCGCTGACGCCATGGTGAAAGCTGCCCGTGTCACCTTGGTCGGGTATGAAAAAATTGGTAGTGCGCGGGTCACGGTTATTGTTCGGGGCGATGTCTCAGAAGTTCAAGCCTCCGTCGCTGCTGGCGTAGAATCTGCCAATCGGGTCAATGGGGGTGAAGTCGTATCCACCCACATCATTGCCCGTCCCCACGAAAACTTGGAATACGTTCTACCGATTCGATATAGCGAAGCCGTGGAACAATTCCGATCCTATTAGCGAGACCTCTACGCTTAGATTGGGCTAAATCCTGGCGCTCCCAAGGTGTCAAAACAGACAAACCCCTAGATTTTGGAGAAACATTCATGTCAATCGCCGTTGGAATGGTAGAAACCCTCGGCTTTCCGGCTGTCGTCGAAGCCGCTGACGCCATGGTGAAAGCCGCCCGCGTCACCCTGGTCGGGTATGAAAAAATCGGCAGTGGTCGGGTTACGGTTATCGTCCGGGGCGATGTGTCGGAAGTCCAAGCCTCTGTAGCCGCTGGTGTGGATAACGTCAAGCGCGTCAATGGGGGTCAGGTTCTATCCACTCACATTATTGCTCGCCCTCATGAAAACCTAGAGTACGTGCTGCCGATTCGGTACACTGAGGATGTAGAACAGTTCCGAGAAAGCACGAATGCGATCCGTCCGCTTAACCGTCCCTAAGACCAATACCCTTATCCTTAAATGATTATAGGAAAGGTGAATTGGGGATTGAGACAAAGGCAAGACTCGCTCGTTAAAAAAAACGGCAACTCAGTCCGCCCAGAACCGACGATCCAAAATCCCAACCGTGGAGGATAAATGCAAATTGCCAGAGTGCGGGGGACAGTCGTTAGTACTTGTAAAGAACCCAGCCTGAGAGGTGTAAAATTTCTCTTAGTACAGTTTATGGATGATGAGGGTAAACCTCTACCTAACTACGAAGTGGCAGCAGATGTCGTCGGTGCGGGTGTGGATGAGTGGGTTTTGGTGAGTTGTGGCAGCGCAGCCCGTCAGGTGGGTGAAAGTGATAAGCGCCCTATTGATGCTATGGTAGTGGGGATTATCGACACCGTTAGTGTAGATAGTCACATTCTCTACAGTAAAAAAGATCAATATCGATAGTCTGGGGTGGAAAACGTCATCCGAAATCGTTAACACCAATCATGAGCAAGCCCTGAGTCTGACTCCCTTATCGGTCTAAGATGACTGACCGCCAGACCAAGAATTCATATCCTAATTTGGCGTATTAAAGCCAATACTTATTCGGCTGGCGGGAGGGGAGTCAACCCAATAGCCCTCGGCTCAGTCGCCCGGTTTTAACGAAAAACTTCTCCCTCAAAACCCAACTAACTAGAATTGCTGATGTTTGAAGATCCAGCTTAAACAAAGATCTTTATATCCCTATGGGGATAAACATCCAAGGCTTATGGATAAAATGCTCTTGGTTTAATCAAAAAAAACAACACGTTGATATACGTTGTGCAAGGCAGGAAAATATTATCATGGTAGTTCGTAGCTACGCGGCACCCCCGACCCCTTGGTCAAAAAGTTTGGCGGAACCCAAAATTCACGAAAGTGCCTACGTCCACTCCTTTTCTAACATTATCGGAGATGTCAGAATCGCCGAAAATGTCATGATTTCTCCGGGGACTTCCATTCGAGCAGACGAAGGTGGACCGTTTTACATTGCCGCTGGCTCGAATATTCAAGATGGAGTGGTGATTCATGGCTTAGAAGATGGGCGAGTGATGGGGGATGACCAAAAAGCTTACTCCGTCTGGATTGGTCAGAATACCTCCGTCACTCATCTGTGCCTGATTCACGGTCCAGCCTACATTGGAGATGATTGCTTTATTGGCTTTCGCTCCACTGTGTTTAATGCTCGCATCGGTCATGGCTGTATCGTTATGATGCACGCCTTGGTGCAAGATGTGGAAATTCCGCCGGGGAAATATGTACCCTCTGGAGCAGTCATTAATAATCAGCAGCAAGCGGATAGACTGCCCGATGTCCAAGAGGAGGATCTCACGTTTGCTCATAATCTGATCGCATGCAACGATGCATTGCGATCAGGGTATCAGTGTGCAGAGGATGAAGCTTGTATTGCGCCAATCCGCAAGGAGAGGGTTCAAGCCTCTGACTCTGATCAGGAAAATGGAAATCAACCTTCTCGTCGTTCTTCTTATTCTTATAGTTCCATGCCTTCATTTACAGCCATAAATTCAGACCTGCAGAAACAAATTCGTCAACTGTTAGCTCAAGGATATCGGATTAGTGCCGAATATGCAGATGAGCGGCGCTTCCGGACGAGTTCTTGGAAGAGTGCGATCGCGATTCACTCAGATCGTGAATCAGAGGTACTTGATGCTTTGAGCGATTGTTTGCAGGATCATCAAGGCGAATATGTCCGCCTGATTGGGATTGACCCGAAAGTCAAACGGCGGGTGATGGAAGAAATTATCCAAAGACCCGGTGATCAGCCGTCCAAGTCCACCCCAGCGAAAGCGTCTTCGAGTTATCGTTACAGTCAACCTGCGGCGAGCAAAAACCGTCAGGTTTCCCGTTCACAACCCCAACTCGAGTCTGATCTTCAGCAAACGGTGGCGGGACTGGTCGCTCAAGGTTATGGGGTTGGCTTAGAATATGCCGATGAGCGGCGCTTCCGCACCAGTTCCTGGAAGAGCGCGATGTCGATTCAATCCAATCGGGAATCAGAGGTGATGGACGCGATTACCGACTGTTTAGCCGACCATGAAGGCGAGTATGTGCGCTTGATTGGCATTGACCCCAATGTGAAACGGCGGGTGCTACAAGAAATTATTCAACGACCGGATAGTAAAGCCTTGACCACAGGGACATCGGTCTCCTCAAATGGTCGGCGCGATCGCACCAGCCGCAGCTACAGCCCGGTATCCGCACCCTCAAAAGTGGATTCTGTATCACCTGCGGATACGTCTTTGAGCCAAGAGGCGATTGATCAAGTCCGGGGTTTGTTAGCTCAAGGCTACAAAATTGGTACCGAACACGCCGACAAGCGTCGCTTCCGCACCGGTTCCTGGCAAAGCTGCGCTCCGATCGACTCCAATCAGGTTGCTGAGGTGATTGAGGGGTTAGAAGGCTGTATGGCTGAACATAGTGGGGAATATGTGCGTCTAATTGGTATTGATCCAAAAGCCAAGCGGCGTATCTTGGAAACCCTGATTCAAAAGCCAAGTTGAGCAATCATTCCCTCAATAACCCTTAGAAGTCAGCGGGAAAGGAAAGGGTGATCTGTGATTAGGGATTGGCGATGGAGTTAGGGTTGAACTCAATGCTTTCTCCGAAATTGTTCAACAAAAAATTGACAAGTTTTAATCCTCAATCCCTTTCCTTGCCCACAGAGGTAATTCCAAATCACTGACTTCAAAATCGCGGGACTTCTGATTCAATTGACCTAATTATCTTCACGTTGATAACGTCCATAACTATAAAATGCATTTGCCCCTGCCACTACCATTGAGCAGTCACTCTCATGTCTACGTGCAAGGTGATGTAACCATTGATCCGAGTGCTGTGATTTCATCGGGAGTAATTTTGCGGGCTAATCCTGAGAGTCAAATGATTATCGCGGCAGGTGTTTGTATTGGTGCAGGTTCAATTCTGCACGCTGACCAAGGGACGTTAGAGATAGAAACCGGTGTCAATATGGGTACAGGTGTATTGATCGTGGGTCACGGAACAATTGGGGCAAATTCTTGTATCGGTTCACTGACCACGATTTGGAATGCTTCGATTGAGCGATTAACCGTTGTGCCTGCGGGGTCTGTTGTTGGTGATGCGGGGCGTCAAGTTGCCGAGATTTCCCCAGCCGCGACTCCTCCGGTTGATAGCTCTAATCCCCCAGAAGCGGCGAATCCTGAACCTGAACAAGAGGCGATCGCCTCTAGTCCATCTGCCTCTCCTGAACAGTCTGAACCGCAGGAGGTCAACCCAGACGTTGATTCCGAGGTCAGTTCCAGTGAGTCCCCGTCGGAAGAGGAACCCGACTCTGCTGACTCCCCGGAGGGAAACTCAATCTATGGACAAGGGAGTGTAGACCGGATTCTCAAAACTCTATTTCCCTATAATCAATAATTTGGATTCCTGATGCAGGGGAGTCATTTAGCCCCTTCAACTGTAGTGTTAAGATCAGCGCTGAGATAGGTCATACCGATAAGTTGTTAGGGTTAGAGTGTTGGTTTTCTTAGACTGGATTAGAGGCAACACTGAAAAGCCAACAACGACATGGAGAGCCGAGCTATGGAGTCATACAACCCTGGAATTATCCCCCACGCCCCTTCTACTCAACGAAATCGCTTTCGTCATTCCTCTTTGGGTTTGGTGTCTACACTCAGTTTTCCCGTGATTGTGAGTACGGCTGATGCGATGCTCAAGGCGTCTGGCGTGACGTTGATAGGATTTGAAAAAATTGGTAGTGGTCATTGTACAGCAATTGTGCGCGGCGCTACAGCAGAAGTACGGATTGCGGTGCAAGCTGGGGTTGAACATGCTAAACGAGAAGGTCAGTTATTGTCCTCCTTAGTAATTCCTCGACCGTTTCCAAACTTGGAGGTTGTCTTACCTCTGGGTTCTCATTTGCTAGAAGAGGCGCAACAGCAGACGCGATCGCGCCATAGTTCCCAAGCCCTGGGACTTCTAGAAACTCGTGGCTTTCCCGCGATCGTCGGTGCAGCGGATGCGATGCTGAAAGCCGCCGATGTAGAACTCACGGGTTACGAAACCATTGGCGCGGGCTTATGTACCGTGATTATCCGGGGTCGAGTGGCGGAAGTCGCCATGGCGCTGCAAGTGGGTATGGCAGAAGCGAAACGGATTGGGGAACTGGTTGCAGTTACCGTGATTACTCGACCGTTAGAAGATCTCGAACAAGCCCTACCCTTGGCAAGTTACTTTATTGAAGAGGAAGAAACACCCGAACCCCTACGATTGCCTGTCGAGGTGAAGGAAACAGAGAAGGAATTAGTCGAACTTCCTGATTTAGATAAATTGCCCGCGCCGACTAAAGAAATTGATTTCTGATATTACATTGCCGATTAGCAGAGCTGGGGAAGCTGGGGAAGCTGGGGAAGCTGGGGAAGACAAACTTAAATGCTCAAAAAAATTGTGTAAATTCATGTATAGCAACCGCCATGGCTGTTAGGACACATCATTTATGTAGAGACGTTGCATGCAACGTCTCTACAATGGTGCCGAACGTCCTAATCGATGTGTCTATTGCTATAATAATCCTCCTGCCTCCTACCTCCTGCCTTTAACAAAAAAGGCGTTGCACCCAATTCCAGCAATGACCAGATTAAGCTTTCCTGTAGGTACAGGCTAAAACCAAACCGCTTATTCCGGAACATACAAATTGGTTAGGGGGCAACGCAGGCTGGAAGGAAGACTGTCACTTGTTTGGTGTTATCTGAAATCTTAACTCAGAGTTACCATAGAAAAAATACATTGTTCTAATAGAAATCATAGACTATAATCTATAAATTATTCCTATCAAGGAGGAGTATCGTTGAAGCAAGCCACGCTGCATCAGCTCAAAGTCTTTGAAGCCGTTGCTCGACATAATAGTTTTACTCGTGCAGCCGAAGAACTATTTCTCACCCAACCCACGGTGTCAATGCAAGTGAAACAGCTTACCCGAGCGGTTGGTGTTCCCTTATTTGATCAAGTAGGCAAACGTCTTTATCTTACCCAAGCCGGAGAGGAACTCGTCAAGACCTGCCGTGCCATATTTGAGAATTTAGACCAGTTTGAGATGACTGTTGCTGACCTGCAAGGTCTGAAACAGGGACGCTTGCGGGTTTCGGTGATCACAACCGCCAAATATTTTATTCCTCGGTTACTCGGTCCATTTTGTCGGCGTTATCCAGGAATCGATGTGTCGCTTCAGGTGACCAATCATGAATTTATCTTGAATCGTCTGAATGACAATGCCGATGACTTGTATGTCATGAGTCAACTTCCGGATCTGGATATTACCTACGAAGCCATTCTTGACAATCCCCTGGTTGTCATCGCGCCATCGGATCATCCGTTGGTGAATGAAACCAATATTCCTCTAGAGCGTTTGGCAGAGGAACCTTTTATTATGAGAGAACCTGGATCAGGAACGCGCAAGGCAGTGCAAGAACTCTTTGATTCCCGTGATATTGACTTAAAAGTGCAGCTTGACTTAGGCAGCAATGAAGCCATTAAACAAGCGATCGCGGGAGGGTTAGGCATTTCGGTTTTATCCCGTCATACCTTAGCCCTAGAAGGCATCTGCCATCAACTGACTATTTTAGATGTGGAAGAATTCCCGATTGAACGATACTGGTATGCGGTTTACCCAAATGGCAAACAACTCTCCATTGTCGCTCGTACCTTTCTCGATTATCTACTGTCTGAAGGCAAAGACTTTGCCCAAAAGACTGCCCTACGCCGAACCTTGCCACCAGCGCAATCCAATGGAACTCCTCCTCCTAGCGCTGCAAACTCCGAGGATCAAGGGCATCCCGTAGACCATCCCCCAGCAAGTTAAAGGCTAACACGGTCAAGATAATCAGCACGGCGGGGGGCCAAATTAACCAGGGTTGTAGCACCAAAATCGAAGCATTCGTTGCCAAGGACAACAAATTTCCCCAGGAGGGGTCAGGTTGCTGAATGCCCAGACCGATTAAACTCAGCACCGATTCCGCCACAATAAAACTGGGGACGGCGAGAGTGGCTGAGATAATTACATAGGTTGCCGTTTGGGGCAACACATGGCGGACAATAATGTACAGCGGTTTCGCCCCCATCGCCTGGGATGCTTGGACAAATTCTCGTTCTTTAATCGACAACACCTGTCCGCGAATCACCCGGGCTAATCCAGACCAGCCAATAAACGAGGTAATTAAAACAATTAGTAAAAATCGTTGGGCGCTGGTTAGTCCCGGTGGTAACACTGACGCCAATGCCACGAGTAGGTATAGAGTGGGAATCGTCATCATCACTTCCACGAGGCGCATCAACATGGCATCAATCCACCCCCCGAAATAGCCAGAAATTCCGCCGATAATTAAACCCAGAGGAAAAGAAATGGCAATCCCCACTAACCCGATACTTAGACTAATTCGCCCTCCATACACCAGACGACTGAATTGATCCCGACCTTGCTCATCGGTTCCCAACAGATTCAGTTTGCCCTCACCAATCGTACCGAACAAGTGCAAGTTCATCGGAATTCCGCCAAATATCTCCACCTCTTCAAAGTTGGGGGGTAAGGGGAAACGCAGTTGCAGAAACTGGTATCCCGAACCTTGAACAAATAAACGGATGGGGGACGGACTTTGCCAATCCACCATCAGTTCTCGTTCCCCCGTCTCTAAATCCGTTGGTCCTTGGGTGGTTGGGTAGACATGGGGACCAATAAACCTGCCTTCGGGAGTGCGCCAGTAAACTTGGGTGGGTGGCAACAGGGAACCATTGGGTTGGGAGACATACGGGTCATAAGGCGCGACAAAATCAGCCGCAATTACGGCAAGGTAAAAAATCAATAGCACGATCGCGCCAAACCGAGCCAAGGGGTTCTTTTTCAGTTTTTGCCACCAGTTCATGGATTACAGGTTAAGAATTAAGCTGTTGGGCGAGTTGTCGGTGTTGTTCTTCGTTTTTTTCGTGTTCGACAACAAACACATTGGAGTAGAGGTTGGCGGTGATTTGCTTACCCTCTTGGGTGAGGGACAGGTAACGCAGGGCTTCCTGGATAAAGGGAAACACTCCATTCCAGTAAAACCTGGAATAACCCGCACGAAGGTCACCAGGATGCTCATAGCCTAAGGCTTGATTGACACCCGTTTCTTCAAATTCGTAGAATAGAGAGCTAATTTTCTTGAGATAGCGCGGATCAGAAAGCTGACCAATTAAGTCAGAGGCACGAATCAAACCGGGATAATTCAGGGTATCTCGATGATCCCCTTCTTTGGGAACCGGGAAACGAGTCAGTTCAATATTGAGCTTAATCAGTTCTGCGTCAATCAGTTTGTGACCGCCAAATCGCTCATCGATAAACAGTTTCGCCCGATCAACATGATGAGGTGTTAGGGAGGCATCAGTAGCGCCAGGAGGCAGATGCACCATCTCACCATTTTTGCCCGTCGCATAAAGTCGTTCAGTTTCGCGATCCTGACGACAGACGCCTTTGACATAGCCAATGTCGTGGCAAACCAGAGAAATGATAAAGTGCAACCAATCTTCTGGGGTGACGCCACCTTCACGGATATGCTTGCCTCGGAGAATCTCCTGACCGACTAAGGTGACGAGGATAGAATGCTCGACATTATGATAGAGGGCATCGCTGTTGGCAATATTTTCCATTGCCATACTGCCTGCCCAAGCAATAATGTCCTCAAAGTCGGTTTTCAGCCCCCCGTAAGTTCGGTGGTAGCCGTCCCGGAGTCTTTGGACAAATGAGTTTATGAGAATTTCTGTTGCGTTAAACATCCTGGGTAATCCCTGCGGAGTGCAATGGTTTGAGGATCAATCGAACAGTTATAACTCTATACTTTACAGGATGCGATAAATTTAAGTTGATTGGAAGCTAAAGATTCACAACCTCGGCGTGTTTTTGGTCATAGCTAACTGTTACCGAACTCGCAACCCCTTTATGTGTAAGAGTTTCAGGGGTTTTACCCTTCCTAACTCAATCAAGGTTAAGTCTTTAACTCCAGAGTCAGGTAGAACATGAGGCAAATCTATTGATATAATAGCCTAAAGATTATCGTTGAGAGCTACTCGCGGGTGTAGTTCAGTGGTAGAACGTCAGCTTCCCAAGCTGGATGTCGTGGGTTCGAGTCCCATCACCCGCTCTACTGACTCGGCACAGCTAAAATTGTGGATTAGATGTGACCATTGAATCGGGCGCAAGTCTTTGCGCCCCTACGGTTTCCGGGCTAATGGTTAATTCATCCAATAAGGTGTGTCACGCCACTACAGTGACTAGTAAGTAGGTGGGGACAATTAAAGTTAACGGTGGGGAACTCGCTTTCGCGAGAAGCAAGCTAAGTCATTCGTTTATGTAAGGGTTTGAGGAACATTCACAGAACTTAACATAGTTCGGTTTATTTCCACCAACCTACTTATCGGGAACGCTTTGGAGAGTTGCCTGAGTAAATTGGCTTAACTCCCCATTTCCTTTATCTCACCTATCTCCTGGTTGGGAAATTCAGTTCAATAAAGATTTCCACTCTTTTTTCAAACAGTGCAACACCTCAGGCTCAAAGAGGACAACTTTTTGGTCGTCGGGAAACTTCCCTTGGCATAAGCGCACGGCAATTTGTCCTAAGCTTTCACTGAAGAGAATCTGTTTAAATAAAAGATTATCGGTCATTTCGATCAGATGAACCGCTGTCGCAAATTCCCCTTCTAAATCAAAACCAACATTCAGTTTGATGTGATGGACTTCGTGAATACAGCGGAAAATCAGGTTAATGTCTGAACCCAAAAGATCAGAGTTGTTGAACTGAGTGGTAATCATTAGTTTACCGTGGTCGTAATCCCTATAGATATGCTCTAAGCTCAGTTCTGTTCCTTTCATGTAAGGGAAAAAATCAACATACTGAAACTCCATACCCTGGAGTTCTACCTGTGCTATATCCACGATAAACTGACGGAAGCCTTTCACGACGGAAGGCGAGAGATCATACGCTGGGGTATCAATGTAATACCGAGCAATGTCTTCAAGATTCATGTGTTTTTGTTAGATGCAACCAACTGACAATCGAAGTCGCCAGACAATCTAATCATTGACCTGGCTTGCTGAGGGTAGTCCCTCACAGAATTCACCCAATTCAATTTTGGGAGATCTCAGCCCAAAAAACATCCTGAGAACTACGGAAATTTTTGGGTGAAATTCCCGAAAAGTCCGCGTGGATTCACCGATGGAGGTTTATTTATAAAGTAAATATAGATGGAGCTAGACAAAAGTAATAGATCGTGGTATATGCTTAGTTTTGTCGAGGTATCGGTTCAACCTAAGCCAATATCGAGAAGCATCATGATCACGAATCCTACCATAATCCCAATTGTGGCTTCGTGTTCGCGACCTTGATGATGGGATTCGGGGATAATTTCATCGCTAATCACAAATAGCATTGCGCCCGCTGCAAATGCCATTCCCCAGGGTAAAAGTGGTTGTGCGATCGCCACCACACCTGCACCGAGTAAACCCCCCACGGGTTCGACTAACCCTGTCAACAACGAAACCCCCACAGCATAAAAGCTTGAGTAGCCTTCAGCTAACAACGAAACCGCTACAACCAAACCCTCTGGAATATTCTGCAATCCAATTCCGATCGCCAAAGGAATTCCCTGCGCCGGATTTCCTGCACCAAAGTTAACCCCAACCGCCAAGCCTTCGGGAAAGTTATGAATTGTAATCGCGATAATAAATAACCAAATGCGTCTGAGATGTTGAGAATTTACCCCTTCTGAACCCTTATGAAAATGTTCGTGGGGTAGATACTTATTACTTAACCCTAAAAACGCCGTTCCCAAAAGCACACCCACACCCATAATTAACGCCGCAACTATTTGGGAAGCGCCTTGAGAAATCGCCGCATCTTTACCCGGTACAATTAATGAAAACGAGGTCGCGGCTAGCATTACCCCACCCCCGAATCCTAACGCGATCGCTTGTAATCGGTGGGTTAAGCGGATGGGTAAAAATACGGGTAACGCACCGACAAAGGTTGCGAGTCCCGCCAGTAAACTGGCGATAAAACCCGCAAGAATTGGATTCATAAGTTATTTGTCATTCGTCATTCGTCATTCGTCATTCGTCATTCGTCTTATGTCTTATGACTCAGCCAATCGAGAATTAGAGAATTAACCATGTCTGGTTTCTCATCGTGAGGACAATGACCCGCTTGGGGGATGGCAAAAAACGCCACATCTTTCTCCATTTGGCGCTGTTGCTGGTAAATCGCCGCCCCATTAATGGGTGTCCAAGGGTCATTTTCTCCCCAAAGCACTAATAGAGGACGGTGTAATTTGGGTAATAATTCCCCAGGCGCAGGACCGGCTGGACCCGTCAAGACTGACGCAAAGACTTGTTGGGCACCCGGATCACAGGAGGGTTGGTAGAGTAAATCAACTAATTCTTCTGTAATCGCTTGGGGGTCACAGTAAACCTGACGCAGGGTGTTGCGAATCCGGTTTTTTTGGCGAATGCGGTTAAATAAAAATGGACCGACGGTTTTAGAACTGACCAATTTGGTGAAGGTTCCCATCACCAGCCGTAAGGGTAAATTTAACTCATCGGGACGGTGGTTTAATCCCCCTGCACAGTTAATTAAAACACCACCCATGGCGATATCTGGGTCTTGGGTAACGACCATTAAACTCAATAGCGCCCCAATTGAGTTGCCAATAAATACCGTTGGTTCGTTAATATGGGCAGCCCAGAAGTCTTTGATCTGTTCCTGCCATACGTCTAAGCTGTAGTCTAAGGCGGGTTTATCTGATCCACCAAATCCTAACAGATCAATCGCAAACACCCGATATCCTGCATCCGCTAGCACCGGGATATTTTTTCGCCAATGTCCAATGGATGCACCAAAGCCGTGAATTAATACCAAGGGTTGACCTGTTCCCTGGACGGTGTATTGAATTGAGTGACCTTGCCAAGTCCAAACGTGCTTTTCTAAGGGGTTGTTCTGGATTCGCGGTTGGGTAATCACGGTGCTTTATGAAGTTTGTTTAAGCGTTTTGTTCTATGATACCGGGATTGAGACAGATTCTGGAAAATTTTTGCCCAGATTCCTGTTTATTGAGAATCGCCACGTTTGAATAAATGGGAACAGTTTCCCCATCAGTTCTGTCTTTGGATTCCTTTTGTTTGTGTTTGGTATGCGTGTTATGAGTCAACCATTATTTGCCTCAAGTAGTAGGATAATGATCGCGTTTGCTGGATTCGCGATCGCCACCGCTACTCCTTCTGTTGCGAATCCTATCCCCACATCTCCCCTAGAGGTGATTCAGGGGATGGAACTTGCCCAAAATCCCTCAGTAGAAGCGGATACCGCTGAATCTTTACCTGAGGCGATCGCAGAGGCTGTCTTTGATGATATCAGCCGTCGCCATAATTTAGATACATCCCAGCTAAAAATCCTCAACGTCGCCCGCCAAACCTGGTCTGATGGTTGTTTGGGATTAGGTGGTGATCAGATTTGTACCCAGGCGCTAGTTCCTGGCTGGTTGGTGATTGTCGGGAGTGAGGATAAACTGTGGGCGTATCGGACGGATGAGATGGGTTCAGTTGTCACCCTGGATGAAACTTTAAGCCAGAAAATGACCGCCCGGTATACCGCGACGCTGATTGAAGAACAACGCATCCGCACCCGCAACCGTGAAACTACGGAAATTACTTCCGGGAGTACCAGCCGTCAAACGACACAGGGAACTGTTGACCGTCGCGCTAGTCAACGCCAAAGCAACTCAACCACTCAGATGAGTGGGGAGACAACTCAACAGCAACAAGTCGCCGCTAGTGGTTCCCAAATCCGCCGAACTGTACAAACGAGTTTCACGGATATTACCAGTAATTATTGGGCGCAGGACTTTATTGCTGAATTAGTACGCTTAGATATTCTCAGTGGATTTCCTGATGGCACATTTCGTCCCAATGAACCTGTGACTCGCGCCCAGTTTGCGGCGATGATTCGTAAGGCGTTTGAGAAGACGAAAATCCGTAATGTTAGTATCCGGGATGTTTCTACCCGTCACTGGGCATACAATGCCATTGAAGAAGCTTGTGAAACGGGGTTTTTAACGGTTAATTCTGCTAATAATTTTAACCCCAAGCAAAAGTTATCGCGATTGGAAGTATTATTGGCATTAACTCAGGGGTTAAATTATTCGGTGAATGGATCAGCGACGAACATTTTGCAGTTTTATCAGGATGCATCAACGATTCCGGTTAATGTTCGTCCGTTAGTTGCTGCGGCGACGCAGCGAGGGATTGTGGTCAATTATCCTAATGTCGAATTATTGAATCCTAATCAGATTGCAACCCGGGCAGAAGTGGCGGCATTTTTGTATCAAGCTTTGGTGAGTACCGGGGAAACGGTGGCGATTTCTTCTCCCTATGTGGCGGCGGTTGAGTTTGAAGAAATCGAAAATGAGGTGCAAGAATCGGATGAAGAACAAGAAGTAGAAATGGAGGAAGAGGATGATTGGGGTGGTGATGATGATGACGATGATGACGATGATGATGACGATGATGATGACGATGATGATGACGATGATGATGACGATGATGACGATTAATTGGCTGTAGAATTGCTTCTACAATCTGTCTTTTTTGCCAATTACTGTCTCGTTTATTGTAAGTTAAGTCAATAAACCCCCTCACCCCCAGCCCCTCTCCCACCAGGGGAGAGGGGAGCAAGAAGTAAAAGCAAGTAGCAAGTAATGGTGTGGCACACCTTATTTGATGAATTAGAATGGGAGACCCGAAACCATAGGGGCGCAAAGACTTGCGCCCGATTCAATCGTCTATCCAGGCAGATTTTCTTTAAGCTGGGCGATATTTTCGGGACTTAGGGTAAGCTTGACTTCGATTTGTTGCTGCTTGTCGCGCAGTGTGATACTATGATTTTCTCCTTGAGGGTTACTTTCCCATTGAGGATTAGTAATTTCTATTTTCTGATAGATAACTTCCGGAATCCCTACCCGGATGACTAAATTTTTCTGAGATTGAGGATAAATATAAAGCTGTAGCCGTTGCGGATCGAGTTCAAGTTTCCAGGGGGTGGTGCTGCGTTCTTGATCGGTGTCCACTTTTTGCCAGTAGAGGGTAATTCCGCGAAGTTGGGGATTTTGCAGTTTAAATTCGTCGTCAAATCGCTGCCATTCCCAGTCGCTTTCCTGGGCATTTCCACTGGGAGGAATTAGTCGCTGTCGCCATGCAATTTTACGGTTGTTTAGCGCTGTCCAAAATTTGCTGATTTTGGTGAGATTTGCGCCATTTTCAGGATTGTCACTATTTTGTTGCCAAGTAATCATTGTTTAGGGAACAGGGAATGGGGAATGGGGAATGGGGAATTTAGGATTCATAGTTAGACAGGTTCATCTAGATGTTCGGCGACGGATTGATATAAGTCGAGAACATGCTGATCTTGAAGATGATAATAGACCTTGCGACCGCGTTTATGATACCGTACTAATCGCATGGCTCGTAGGGTGCGTAATTGATGGGAGACGGCGGATTCAGTCATATCCAGGGCGGCGGCGATGTCACATACGCACAGTTCTGCGATCGCGAGTAGGGAGATGATCCTCAGCCGATTTGTGTCCCCTAGGGAACTGAACAATTCTGCCATGCGTTGGGCTTTTTCGGTGTTGAGCATTTTTGGCTGCAATGAACCAATCCGCTGGCGTTCAACCTTATGGGGCGGATGGCAATGAGGTGTGTCTGTGTCTGGATTAGCAGAAACGGTTACCTCTGGCGTGGATAATCGGATTGGCATTGAGTTACTATCTCTTGGCTGTTGAATGGTCTGATTTTATGGTAGCTAACTCAGGGGGTGTCGGGTGTTGGGTGTTGGGTGTCGGGTGTCGGGTGTTGGGTGTCGGGTGTTGGGTGTTGGGGAGATGGAAGACAAAAAAATTTTTATAGCCTATTCCCTGTTCCCTGTTCCCTGTTCCCTGTTCCCTAATATCCCCCATCGCTGGTTCAAGCTAAAATGCAGCAAATGTTCATCTGTTTTTGATGTTAACTCTGTTAGGGAAGGAATATTATGGGTGATTTAGGACAATTGCCTGTCGGAATTATTGGCGCTTCTGGCTATGGGGGCGTGCAATTGATACGCCTATTGATGGATCACCCAGGTGTTGAGGTGGTTTATTTGGGGGGAAGTAGTAGTGCGGGGAAAGCGTTTTCGGAACTCTATCCTCATTTGGGTCATTGTGTGGATTTGACCATAGAGGAAATTGATTTAGATCAAGTCGCCAGCCGTTGTCAGGTGGTGTTTCTGTCGTTACCCAATGGTTTGGCGTATCAGATGGCGCCGCCGTTGTTGGCGAAAGGCTGTAAGGTGATTGACCTTTCGGCGGATTATCGGTTTAAGAATTTGGAAACCTATAAAACCTGGTATGGGGGAGAACGTAATGACCAGGAAACTGTGGCTTCAGCGGTTTATGGCTTACCGGAATTATATCGCGATCGCATCGCTGAGGCGAAGTTGGTGGGGTGTCCGGGTTGTTATGTTACCACCAGTCTTTTGGCACTTGCACCGTTGCTCAAACAAGGGTTGATTCAACCCGATACGGCGATTATTGATGCTAAATCAGGTACATCGGGGGCGGGGCGTAAGGCGAAAACTAATCTTTTACTCGCAGAAGCGGATAGTTCGGTGGCGGCTTATGGGGTGGCGCGTCATCGCCATACGCCGGAAATTGAGCAGATTTGCAGTGATTTGGCGGGTCATGAGGTGATGGTTCAGTTTACGCCTCATTTAATGCCAATGGTGCGCGGACTGCTGGCGACGGTTTATGCAACGTTGCGTGACCCCGGATTAGTGCGAGAAGATCTGGCGACGATCTATAATGCATTTTATCGTGCGTCTCCCTTTGTGCGCGTCTTACCTAGTGGGACGTATCCGCAAACCAAGTGGGCGTGTGGGACGAATTTGTGTTATATCAGCGTTGAAGTTGATCCACGTACTGACCGGGTAATTGTTATGTCAGTTACCGATAACTTGATTAAAGGTCAAGCTGGTCAAGCGATTCAATGTTTGAATCTGATTATGGGCTGGGATGAAAAGCTGGGATTACCGTTGTTGAGTTTTTATCCGTAGATTAGGTGAGGGGGTGAGGGGGCGGGTTTTGCACAGATGTTATTATCTCATGGCGAGACGAAAGTCCCTAAACCCGCCCCTACAAACCTGGTTTCCTCGATCGCAGCTAAGGATCAACATACCCTAATCGTTAGATAGATAGAGAGTAAAGAGAATTTTTTTTGCTACAGTAGCGGACACGGGTATTTAGTCGAATCAATCGCCCGCTGCTGACAATCGTTCCAATTAGGGTGTGACATCGGTTTCGTGAGGGTGCTAAAAAGCTATATCTCATTTTTTTTGCTTGTTTACGGGGAAGTACATAGATAACTCAGGCTGTCTTGGCTGAAACAATTTCCCCTTTTCTCGTTGGATTGAACCAGGCTTAGGTGCTTACCATGAAAAACCCCTTCCGTCAACAATCACCCTCATCTTCGCCCACTCCCTCTGAACCGGAGACCGGTTTAGGTACATTTGGGGGAGTTTATACACCGTCCCTGCTGACGATTCTCGGTGTAATCATGTACCTGCGATTTGGCTGGGTTGTGGGGAATGTGGGGTTGTTTGGCACGCTGATTATTGTCACCCTGTCTACGGCGATTACGTTTCTGACTTCGCTGTCAATTTGTGCGATCGCAACAGATCGGGTGGTGCGGGCGGGGGGGGCTTATTATATGATTAGCCGTTCTCTGGGAATTGAAACGGGCGGCGCGGTGGGGATTCCCCTGTATTTTGCCCAGGCGATATCGGTGGCGCTGTATACGATTGGTTTTGCTGAGAGTCTGACGCTGACGTTTCCGGACTTAAATCAACGGCTGACGGCAATCATTACCACGATTCTGGTAGCAATTTTGGCGATCGCCTCTGCCCAAATTGCGATTAAGGCACAGTATTTTATTATGGCAGCGATCGCGCTGTCTTTAATTTGTTTGATTTTTGGTTCCCCCGTTGACCCGAATACTCACATTGAATTGTGGGGGGCGAAACCGGAAAACTCCGAACCCTTCTGGACTGTCTTCGCTGTCTTCTTTCCCGCCGTGACTGGGATTATGGCGGGGGTGAATATGTCCGGGGATTTACGCAATCCCACCCGTTCGATTCCCATTGGTACCTTGGCGGCGGTGGGGACGGGTTATGTGGTTTATATGGCATTACCCATAATTTTAGCGCTGCGGGCGGATGCTCTTACCTTAGTCGAAAACCCGTTAATTATGGAGAAAATCTCCCTCTGGGGTCCTTCGGTGTTATTGGGGGTTTGGGGGGCGACATTATCCAGTGCGATTGGTAGTATTCTGGGTGCGCCTCGGGTCATGCAGGCGCTGGCGCGGGATGGGATTTTACCTCGGTGGCTGAAGTTTCTGGGAACGGGTTACGGATCGGAAGATGAACCGCGTATTGCGACGGTGATTACATTGGGCTTGGTGTTAGTCGCCGTGGCGTTGGGGGATCTGGATTTAATCGCCCCAGTGTTGAGTATGTTCTTCCTCACCACCTATTTAGTCTTGAACGTGGCGGCGGGAATTGAAAGCTTTTTACGTTCTCCCTCGTTTCGCCCTTCCTTCCGGGTGCATTGGTCTTTCTCCCTGTTGGGGGCGGTTGGCTGTTTGGGGGTGATGTTCTTACTCAACGCCGTGGCGACAATTATGGCGGCGGTGATTGTATCGAGTGTTTATATTTGGTTAGAACGGCGGGAATTACAAAGTGCTTGGGGGGATGTGCGTCAGGGTGTCTGGATGGCGTTGGTCCGTACTGGAATTAATCGCCTCGACTATACGGCTGATACGAAAAACTGGCGTCCTCATATTCTGGTTTTCTCTGGCGCCCCGACTCGTCGCTGGCATTTGGTGGAGTTTGCCGCAAATTTAACCCACAAACGCAGCTTATTTACTGTCGCCAGTGTAATTCCCAGTGGGTCTCGTGATCCAGCTAAACAGTTGGAAATGGAAGCCACGATTCGGGAGTATTTGGAGAAGCGGGGGGTGCAAGGGTTAGCCCGGTTAATTACCGCCCCTGATCCGTTTATTGGGGCGGAACGGTTAGTTGAGGCGTATGGGATTGGTCCGTTGGTTCCCAATACGATTCTGTTAGGGGATAGTGAACAAGCCTCCCATCGGGGGAGTTACTGTCAGATGATCGCTAACTTGCATCAAGCCCGTCGGAATGTGGTGATTTTACGGGATGTGGAGGAACGGGGATTTGGTCGCCGCAAACGGATTGATGTTTGGTGGGGCGGATTACAGGCAAATGGGGGCTTGATGTTAATTTTGGCGTATCTGTTGCGGACGAGTCTGGAATGGCGTAGTGCCGAAATCAATCTTAAATTAGTTGTTGCCAATAACGCCGCCGCCCAAGCCACGCGGACGAATGTGGAAAACCTGACTAAACAACTACGGATTGGGGCGCGATCGCAAGTGATTGAGGCAAAGGGACGCCCCTTCCCGGAAATCCTGCGCCGTTCGTCCCAAAGTGCGGATTTAGTTTTCTTGGGGATGGCAAAACCGATGGATGATTACACCAGTTATTACGAACGCTTGCAAGGTTTAGCCACAGGATTACCGACAACGGTATTTGTGTTAGCCGAACCCGATTTTGCCTTCTCGGAAGTGTTACAGGAAGGGGGCGTGTAGGGAATAGGGAACAGGGAACAGGGAACAGGGAACAGGGAACAGGGAATAGTTTCAACCCCCAATAATCAGGACAAGGATGCGATCGCAACCCGCCCTAGGTTGGAGGCATGTAGGGGCGCAAAGACTTGCGCCCTTTGCCAACGTGCATCCATGCAACTTAAACTGAAAACCAAGACGGGTAACCGTTTCACCCTCATCCTCTAATCTCCATCCCCCCATCCCCCCATCCCCCCTTTGAAAGGGGGGAATTAAGAAAGGGGGGAATTAAGAAAAGGAGGGAACCATCAAATGTTAAACAAAACTTTTCATTTTAACATTTTAGTTTTAATCTTCTAAAGACAAGGCAAAATACGGCTGACCCCAGCCATCGCTGACAATGCCTAATTTGACGTTGTTTTTCCTCTGTAGTATACTTTATGAAGTTTTGTTTTTTAAGGTAAGTTAGGTTTTTCCTGTCAATTTTTCCACCAAACGCTTCAACATCCTAAAATCACGTCATTCCACCTCGCCAGACGTCGAAAAAATAAAAGACTACAACCATACCCCAATGACCCAATTTCGGCACTGGCGAGAGGGGCATATTTGACAAAAAAACAATTTGATGATACATGGAGTGTGGAGAAGAATTGCACCGTTATATAGGACGGAATTTTCTGCGATCGCGTCCCTCTTGGGTCATGCCTCAACTCCAACGTCATCAACAGCCTCTTATATAACGGATATGACAACGGTACTGAATTTAGACCCAATTACCACCCTGACAAGGGAACAGTTTTTTCAACTGTGTCAGGCGAATCCGGATGTACCGCTAGAACGTTCATCAACGGGAGAATTAATTATCGTGACACCTATCGGGGGTGAAGGGGGCAAACGTGAGGCAAATCTGATTATTCAGGTGGGGATTTGGAACCAACAAACTCAGTTAGGTGTGGTGTTTAGTTCTCAAACTGTATTTAGTTTACCTGGAGGAGGCGATCGCTCTCCAGATGTGGCTTGGGTAGAATTAAGCCGATGGCAAGGATTGAGTCAGGAGGAACGGGAGGGATTTCCGCCAATTTGCCCAGATTTCGTGATCGAATTGCGGTCTCGCACAGATCGATTAAAGCCACTTCAGACCAAAATGTTGGAGTATTGGGCGAGTGGATTGCGGTTGGGTTGGCTGATTAATCGTAAGGATCGGCAGGTGGAAATTTATCGTCAGGGACAAGAGGTGGAAGTGGTCAGAATGCCTGTAGTGTTGTCGGGGGAGGATGTTTTGCCCGGATTCACGTTGGAGGTGAATTAAACCCGATTGTCGGCGCACGTAGGGGCGCACTGACGTGCGCCCTTTGCCAACGTGCATTCGTGTCATTGTGTAGGGGTTTGGTCACCAAACCCTGACTAACGTGCTGGATTCACCATAACCTCTGACGTCGCCCCGATATTGCCAAAATCGGTACACTGAAAGCGTTAACCTTATATGTCAGTGCTACCCTATGACACAACCCCAGGTCGATCAACACAGCAATCCCCCCCCAGCCTTTGCCAATACCGCCTTTGATGTCGTCGCCATCGCCGCATCTGCTGGGGGACTAAAGGCGCTATCTGAGGTTTTATCCCATCTACCGACTGACTTTCCAGCAGCCGTTCTGATTTTACAGCATCTTGACCGCAGTCACCGTTCTTTAATGGCAGAGATACTCCGCCGACGGATTTCTTTGCCGATTAAGCAGACGGAGGATGGAGACAAGCTGAATCCGGGAGAAGCCTATATTGCTCAACCGGATTATCATGTTTTGGTCAACTCTGATGGTACGCTTTCCTTAACGCAGTCACCTATAGTCAATTTTGTCCGTCCCTCAGCAGATTTACTGTTTGAGTCGCTGGCAAATAGTTACCAAAATCGGGCAATAGCTGTGATTTTAACCGGGACAGGGAAAGATGGCACAAAAGGAGTGCAGGCGATCGCGAAAATGGGCGGTATGGTGATTAGCCAAAATCAAGAAACGTCGGAACACTTTGGTATGCCCCGTTCTGCCATTGACACCGGGATCGTCAATTTGATTTTACCGTTACCCGA
Organism: Coleofasciculus sp. B1-GNL1-01; assembly: GCF_040220235.1. Taxonomy (NCBI): domain Bacteria; kingdom Bacillati; phylum Cyanobacteriota; class Cyanophyceae; order Coleofasciculales; family Coleofasciculaceae; genus Coleofasciculus; species Coleofasciculus sp. B1-GNL1-01. The sequence goes on along the minus strand of NZ_JAVJTO010000048.1, from coordinate 52,949 downwards.
AATTGCTGAAACACTCATCCAACTTGTAAAAAAAGGTAGAAGATAGACTATTTGAATATTTCTGGAATTTGCTATTTACTTTTTATCTTTAACTGTTGCTTTTATAATAAGTAATAAGTAATAAGTAATAAGTAATGACCAACAACAAGAAGAAAATCGAATTTTTGAATCCTTACTGGAGTACCTAAAAGAAACACGCGGCTTTGATTTTACAGGCTACAAACGCTCTACACTCAAGCGGCGGGTAACCCGGCAAATGCAGTCGCACAATATCGATAACTTTGGTGATTATCTGGACTACCTGGAAGTTCATCCGGAAGAATTTGAGTCCCTGTTCAATACAATTTTAATCAACGTTACCGCATTTTTCCGGGATACCGACGCCTGGAACTATTTGCACGATCAAATTCTGCCGCAACTGTTGCAGCAAAAGGATGAGCGAGAGCAAATCCGTGTCTGGAGTGCGGGGTGTTCATCGGGGGAAGAAGCCTATTCTATCGCCATACTTTTGGCAGAAATCATGGGGTTGGAGCAATTTCGCCAACGGGTTAAAATTTATGCTACGGATGTAGACGAAGAAGCTTTGGATCAAGCGCGTTGGGCACGCTATACTTCCAAAGCCTTAGAAAACCTGTCTGAGGAATGGCGACAGTGCTATTTTGAACAAGTTAACAATCAGTATGTATTCCGATCTGATATTCGCCGGGTGGTGATTTTTGGTCGGAATGATTTGGTTCAAGATGCGCCAATTTCCCGACTGGATTTACTGATTTGCCGCAACACACTGATGTATTTTAATGCGGAAACTCAGAAACGGATTTTGGCACGGTTTAACTTTGCGCTAAAGGAGAATGGCACTCTATTTTTGGGCAAAGCGGAGATGCTGCTAACCAATAGCAACTTGTTTAGACCTGTGAATTTACAGCACCGCCTCTTTACCAAAGTAGCCAAACCGAAACTAAGCGATCGCCTGCTGATGTTCGCCCAAGCTGGAGATAAAGAATCGAGTGCGCGTCTGTCTGAGCGGGTGCGGCTACAAGAAGCAGCGTTTAATACCTCACCCATTGCCCAAATTATTGTTGATGTCAATGGTTACTTAGTGTTGGCAAATATGATCGCCCGGTCAATGTTTGATATCAAACGGCAAGATCTGGGCAAACTGTTTCGAGATTTGGAACTTTCCTACCGTCCCCTAGAACTGCGGTCTATCATCGATGATGTCTATCGCGATCGCACGTCGATTACGATTAACGATGTGGTGCGGGAGGAGTCCAATACAACTCAGTATTTGGATGTGCAAATTACTCCTTTAAAGGAAAATGTCAATGGTGAGCAGTTGTTGGGAGTGAGTATTTCTTTTCATGATGTCACTCGCTACAACCAGTTATACAATAAATATAAAACATCCTCCCAAGAACTGGAGACGGCGAATGAGGAACTCCAGTCGAGTAATGAGGAACTAGAAACGACAAATGAAGAATTGCAATCCACCAACGAAGAACTAGAAACGACGAACGAAGAATTGCAATCCACGAACGAAGAACTGGAGACAATGAATGAAGAACTCGAATCGACCAATGAAGAATTGCGGACGATGAATGATGAATTGCGCTTGCGGACGGATCAAGTCAACCAAGTCAATGCCTTTTTAAATTCAATTCTAGAAAGTTTCCAAATGGGGGTGATTATTGTAGACCGCGAATTTAAGATTATCCGTTGGAATGAATATTCCGAGGAACTTTGGGGACTACGCAGTGACGAGGTAGAAGACAAATCTCTCCTCAGTTTAGATATAGGCTTACCTGTGGAACAGTTGCGCGAACCAATCCGTAACTGTTATCAGGGCGAGGTCAATCATCAGACAATCATGGTGGATGCGATTAATCGCCGAGGTCAATCCATTCAATGTCAGGTTACGTTCCACGGCTTGAAAGGGATAGAAGAACAATTACACGGCACGATTATATTGGTAGATGAAGTGAATCAAGAAGATGGATGAGGGGTGACATTGGTGTCAACTTAAGCTCAACCCCTCACCCATGCAACAAAAGCGAAGCATCCTTCGTGAACGAAAGATAAGATAAGTGTAAACCTGCCCTTACCCAATCCCCATGATTAACCTAAACAAACCGATTCAACTCTCCCAACAACGCCTAGAATCCTTTTTGAACCGGATCAATCAAGCGACAGTTAATCCCGAAATCCTCTCAACGATTCTAGAGGAGTTTTCGATCACATTAGAGGAATTCGATCAGCAACAGCAGGAGTCAGTCACCAGAAATAACGCCAGCGACAGCGAACTCCAGCACTACCGAGAGTTATTTGAATGCACCTCAGAAGCCTACTTTGTGACGAATCTGACGGGAGAAATTCATACCGCCAATCCAGCCGCCAGTATTATGTTGAACATCTCGCCAACCTATCTTATTGGCAAACCACTAACTGTCTTTGTCGCTGAATCTCACCGCAAAGCCTTTCGCAACCAACTGCAACAAGTGAGAACATCCTCCCAGTCGATGGGATGGGACGTGCAGCTACAGCCTCGCCACAGAGAACCCTTTCCCGCCGCGATCGCGGTTTCTCCCATTCGCGATAATCATCGTAATCTAACCGGATTGCGCTGGTTAATCAGCGATATCAGTCAGCGCCAGCAAGCCGAAGCCTTGCGCCAGGAATTAGCCGAACAACACGAACTCAGCGAACTCAAATCCCGGTTTCTCAGTACCGTCTCCCACGAATTCCGCACCCCGCTAACCACGATTCTCTCCTCTAGTGAAATGCTAGAACGGTATAGCGATCGCTTGAGTCCAGAACGAAAAGCCGTACATTTCCAGAAAATTAGCCAATCGGTCGATTATATGACCCAGTTATTGGAAGATATCTTAATCTATAGCAAAGCCGACGCCGAAAAACTAGAATTTAATCCCACCGTTGTCAATTTAAGCGAATTCTGTCAGACTTTAGTCGAGGACTTGCACCTAGAAGCCGCGAATCAAGAACGGATTCAGTTTAAGTGTAACGATGATAACATTTGCGGCAATTTTGACCCCAAACTGCTGCGGCAAATTCTGAGTAACTTACTCACCAACGCCCTGAAATACTCACCCAACGGTGAACCCGTCGATTTTGAACTGAATCGTGAGGAGAATCAAGCTATACTATTAATTCGCGATCGCGGTATCGGCATTCCCGCCAATGACCAAGTGCATTTGTTTGAACCCTTCCATCGCGCCCAGAATACAGGTACAATAAACGGAACAGGATTAGGACTCGCGATCGTCAAAAAAGCCGTGGATTTACATCAAGGCATGATATCTGTCCAAAGTGAGATTGACATTGGTACGACATTTACTGTCAACTTACCGCTCCTGAATAATGCCAAAAAATTCTAGTCTGGATACGACTTGTCGTATCCAGACTAATCCTGATATAACTGTTTTTAGATAGTCAGACAAACAGATTCCTCTTTTTTCAACGCAATTATCAATAAAACCTTGCATTAACCCTAGATAAAACTTAATAACCTAGACACCCCTGATGTGATGGAGAAAATGATGAATCCTAACCAATCCGCAAAAAAAAACTAAATTTATCCTCAGACACCTTAACCGAAGCCATTAACCAGCATATTCACCAAGCCCAGGAACGCTTGACACAGGCTCAATCTGAAGCTGACATTTCACCCGATGAATGCTCAATTCAGCTAGCCGAAACCGTTACTGAACTATCCACCACCCTAGAAGAATTACAAGCCGCCGTCGAAGAAATCCAAGAACGAAACGAGGAAATCTCCGCAGCGCATCAAGCCACAGAAGACGAACGCCGAAAGTATCAAGAACTCTTTGAATTCGCCCCCGACGGCTATTTCATCACTAACGCATCCGGTATAATTCAAGACGCCAACCAAGCCGCCGCTACCCTAATGAATATAGATAAGCAGCGTCTCATCGGCAAACCCCTGGCTGTGTTTATTGCTGATACAAGCAAACGCACCTTTCGCACCCAACTCAACCGACTCACCCACTTATCCTCCCCCGACTTTCCCTCCACCCTACTCTACCGAGACTGGGAAATATTCATTAAACCGCGCCAGAGTGAACCCTTCCCGGCGGAGATTTCCATCTCAGCCATTCTCAACCCCCAATCAGAAATCGTGGGATTGCGCTGGTTAATTCGGGACATGACCTATCGCCATCAAGCCGAAAGCCTACGCCGAGAATTAGAAGCCGAAAAAGAATTCAGCGAACTCAAATCCCGCTTCATCCAAACCGTCTCCCACGAATTCCGCACCCCCCTGAACATGATTTACGTCTCCGCCCAACTCCTCGCCCGTTCTCACGACGGCTTAACCGAAGAAAAATGCAATCAATTACTGCAACGAACCGATAAAGCTGTGCGGCGAATTACCAAAATACTCGATGACGTTCTCGTCTTCAGCAAAGCCAGCGCCGACAAACTCGAACTCAACCCCACATTACTGGACTTAGAACAATTCTGCGAAACCATCATCGAAGACTATCAAGTCATCGCCGGTAGCAGCAAAACCCTACAATTCAACGCCCCCGGAACCAAGCACAGCGTTTGCCTCGACGAGAAACTCCTCTATCAAATACTCGGCAACCTCATATCCAACGCCATCAACTATTCCCAGCCCAACAGCACCATAACCCTCACCCTAACCTACCCAGATCATACAGTATGCTTTCAGATCCAAGATCAAGGAATCGGCATACCCAGAGAAGACATTCCCCGACTCTTTGACCCCTTCCACCGGGCGAGAAACGTCAGCAACCTACCCGGAACCGGACTGGGATTATCCATCGTCAAAAAAGCGATCGAAATTCACGGTGGAACCATCAACGTCCACAGTGAAGTCGGCATCGGCACAACCTTCACCGTCACCCTACCGTTAGGTTCGTAGTTTGGGCTTTAGCCTATCAACGTAACGCTGAGCAAACTATCTTGTAAAATAATCAAACCTCCCCCACCCCTACATTCATCGTTCGTAGTGTGGGCTTTAGCCCATCAACGCAACGCCGAGCAAATTATCCTGTAAAATAATCAAACCGCCCCCAACCCAACCCCAAAACCTGATAAAACCAAACAAACCGAGTGTACAAACAACTAACCCTAGAACTTACCAACAATCCCGAACCATCCCCCCAAACCATCACTCATCCCACTGGATATTCAGGCTGGTACAGACTACACAAATACTGGGGGAAAAAACCCCACGAACCCCTCGCCCTCGCCATCCAACAACTCACCCAAGAAAACGATATCATCCTAGACCCCTTCGTCGGTTCCGGCATAGCCGCCCGTGAATCCCGGCTGCGGAATCGCCGTTTCATCGGAATAGACATCAACCCCATCGCCACCGAACTCACCAAACTCCTTATCTCCCCACCCGATTACCCCCTCATCCGCCAAGCCTTCCTATCCCTAGAAAAAACCCTCAAACCCCAAATCAACCAAACCTATCAACTCAACGATGGAAGAATCGCATCCCACTATCTTTGGCAAAACAACCAATTACGTCAAATTTGGTTATCCGGAAATCGTAGCACCAGCCGCCTTGAACTCCCCCCCACACCCGAAGACCTGAAACTCATCGACACCTTCTCAACCTATCAAAGCCAAACCATTCGTCCCCCTAAATTCTTCGCCAACAGCCGCATCAACGCCACCCCGCAACTCTCCCTATCCGACCTAATCACAGGTCGCGCCCAACATAACCTGGACTTAATCATAAACCAAATTAACCAACTTCCCCAAGCCGCCCAACCCGCGATGAAGCTATGCCTAACCGCCGCATCGGGACAAATGACTAAAATGGTATTCGCCGTTACAGGCAGAGGCAAAACCAACGGAAACCCCGCCAAAAAAATAGAAGTCGGGAGTTGGGTAATTGGCTACTGGCGACCCCCATTACACTTTGAAGTAAACGTTTGGAACTGTTTCGAGCGGCGCGTTATCAAACTCTTAAACGCCATCAAAAACGGTGATCCCTTACAAGGCAGCACTATTAGTGAAACTCTCGATCAATTCTACCAAAACAACGCAGAATGTAGCATTATCTGCGCCCCTTGCCAAGCTGAATTAAAAAAACTGCCAGAGAAATCAATCAACCTAATTATAACCGATCCTCCACACAGCGATCGCATTCCCTACCTAGAACTCAGTGAACTGTGGAATAGCATCTTAGGAATTGAACCCAACTTTGACTCAGAAATCGTCATCTCAAACGCCAAAGAACGCGCCAAAACCGCCACCCTCTACAATCAAACCATGAGCGCCTTCTTTGCCGACTGTTCATCCATCCTGCGAGACGACGGCTTCCTCGTCCTAATTTATAATGCCAGACAACAGAAAAGCTGGGCATTTATCAAACAACTAATAGATGGTTCCGAACCATCATCAACTCTCAACTATCTAGGACAATTCCCCTGTAACTATTCAGCCCGTTCCGTTGTCCAAGATAACCGAAAAGGGAGTCTCAAGCATGACATTGCCCTCGTTTTCGGCAACCCTAACGCTAATTTAAACAAAATTTCGCAATTAAAAACCATTCACGGTTGGTCAGATACTTTTCCCCATTAGTCAAGAATTAACCCGATGGACTTTGAGACAGCACAAGCCTGGTTTCGAGACAATCGCATCAGAGAATTATCCCAAACCAATGACGGACTCCGTTTTCTTAAACTACGTTCCTTATCGCGCCGTGAACACTTATACCAATTATTCGCATCCGCAGATTTAACCCCCCAAACAACCTCAGCACGAGAGTTATTGAAAGAAGCATTTAATACCACCTCTATTAATGACACCATTATTAATTCTACCATTCAACAAATTTACGCCTCAGAGCGAGAAACACGCCGTCAACAAGAGCCAGAACTCGTTAATCAACTCTATCGTCTAGAGAGTTTCGACTGGGGTGGACTGCATCAAAATAGCCTGGAACGAACAATTATAGACAACTACGTTAAAAAAATCCATAACTATGATCACCTCTCAAACAGTATCGAGAATGAGCTTCACTATAGTATGCGAGGTTACGTTTTATGTTCATGGTATAACCATTGGACATCAATCATAATCGAAGATATTTTTCGTGATCATGATAAAGTATTACCTGCGGTAGGATTAATCAAAAAAATAGACTTTTTTATAAATAATGTTCCCTTTGACCTGAAAGTCACTTATTTTCCTGAAGGATACATCAAACAGTGCCGTCGTTCAGAACAAAAGCGTCCAGAACTTACACTATTGAAACAATGGGCGCGTCAGCATCAAGTCACATTCAGCAGGAATATTCCTGACAGTCAATTACTCTCAGACTTATGGAAAAAAGCCAGTGATTATCCGTCAGAAGACGCCCAAACCTTACTCTCTGAACTCACTAATTTTCGGGAACAACTGATTCAAGAAGCACAGACAAATCCAGTTAATCTAATCAAATGGCTATACGAAAATCAAGGTATCCGTCGATTTGACGCCTCGAATCGCTTGTTCTTAGTTCTGATTGACCCCTCAAATTTCTTTCAATCCTGGAAATTGAAACGCGCCAAACCGCTTCTCGACGCTAGAATAACAGCTTACTTAGATAAAATCTCTTCATCTCCCGGACAAACCCTAAACTTCATCTGGGAAGGAAAAAACTACACAGTCATATCAGACGCGATAATTATTACTAAACCGCCAGGATAATGTCGTTCGTAGTTTGTAGTGTGGGCTTCAGCCCATCAACGCAACGCTGACACCACCAACGTAAAATATACATTCAACCTTAAAAAAGGGCGGGTTTTGCCACAAAGATTATCAGCAAGATTCACAATTAAATCCCTAAACCCGCCCCTACAAATTACCCTGCTTTCGCATCAACCCTTGCACAGTCACCAACTGTTCCTTAACAAAGGGCGGGTTTTGCCACAAACATTATCGGTGAGATTCCCAATTAAATCCCTAAACCCGCCCCTACAATTCACCCTGCTTTCGCATCAACCCTTGCACAGTCACCAACTGTTCCTTAACCAAGGGCGGGTTTTGCCACAAACATTATCAGCAAAATTCCCAATTAAAACCCTAAACCCGCCCCTACAAATCGCCCTGCTTTCCCATCAACCCTTGCACAGTCACCAACGCCCGATTCAACTCATACCCCCTCCCTTCCGGATGCGCCAAATACGCCAACTGTTCCTCCTCAATCATCTGCACATCCTGACGCACCAACCCATCCAACAACCCCTGCGCCGAACCAAATAAACTCTCCTTAATCCACCGCCGAAACCAAATCGGTAACTTATGCAACCGCCAAAACGCATTCAGCGACGTAAAATGAACCAAATAAGCACGAGTCTGCCGTAAATTCACCGGACACAATAAACAATAAATCCTAAAATCTTCCCCCAAACTCGACACCCAATGGGGATAAACATAACTCACATCCAACGGTTCCGGATGCAAACGCCGCAGCGCCGGAAAAAACAACTGAGAAATCGACCAAATTTTATCAATTTTATAATAACTCTGCGCCTGATAATGAGCATCCACCCGATGTTCATCCTCATCAATATCCACCAAAACCGGATCAGCCCACGCTTGCCAATCCTGATGTAAATGCCCATGATACATATCCATCAAATTCTCAATTAAAAATGAATAATGGGCATTACAGTCAATTCGAGAAACCGTAGCAATATAATTCAAATGCTCCCACTCCGGGAGTCCCATCGGTTGTCGAATGTTCCTATCACCCTCCCCTGGAAACAGCCAAATAAACCCATCCTTTTCCCGCACCGGATAAGCACGAATTGCACAACTCGGCAATTTTTGATTTTCGGCTAAATAGGGAACAAAAACACAAGTTCCCGTTGACTTAAACTGCCATCCATGATAGGCGCATTCCAACAAATCCCCCTTAACTTGACCATGACTCAATTGCACCTGGCGATGGGGACAACGGTTTTCTAAGGCATGAATTTCACCCGTACTATCGCGAAAAATAACAATATTTTGATGCCAAAGGGTTACGCCGATAGGTTTAGATTTAACCTCATCGCTACGGGCGACAACATACCAATGATTGAGATTAATTCCGAGTTGGCGAACGTCTAATTTGGTCATACTAAGTCATAATTCAATTGTAGTTATAATTTAATTGTAGGGGCAAGTTTAGGAATTGTAGGGACAGATTTAGGAATTGTAGGGACAGATTTAACCATTGTAGGGGCGGGTTTATCCATTGTAGGGGCGGGTTTAGGAATTCAACTCAGCTATCTCACCAATAACGGAACAGCAAAACCCGCCCTATCTCACCAATAACGGAACAGCAAAATCTTTTACCATTGAATCGGGCGCACGTCGGTGCGCCCCTACGGTGTCACACCCTATAATATTCTGTCCCGATCAAAATCCGTTAACGCATGAGAACCAAAGGGACATAATATCCCCGTAGAAGCAAACGTCGGCGCAGTCGGAATCACAGGCGGAGAGGTTGAAGGCAAATTCGTCTCACAAATCCCCCCGATCCCCTTAAGAATCTCACCCGACGATACCACAAACGCTGCCCCCGCATAACTTTTTAATCTCGGATCTTTGGCTTGGGCAATCATAATCATACCCTGAAGCGGATTCTTTGCAGGTAACATCAAATAGCGATAATTCTCCGTTTCCTGGAACCCCGCCAAATTTAACTCAGTTAAACTTGTGGCAAACTGAGAATACTCCAGAAAATAATTGAATTGCGCCAAATTCACCGCATTTAAATATTCTTGCACCTCCCCTTGCAGCGCCAAAGCTGCGGCTGTTTGGGGAATGTAGGAAGGCGATTCCTGCGCCTGTATTGTTGGCGAAAATCCTGCTAATAAACTAATCAGTCCTAATTTCGCGATCGCACCTTTAATCATAGCGTGTTCCTCTTCATTGGGGATAGGGGAAGTCAGGGCGGGTTTTGTTGATACGTTATCGGTAATAGTCACGATTGAATCCCTAAACCCGCCCCTACAATTATCTGTACTGTTGGTGAGATTCCTGTTTAAGGCTGGTGGGTTTCGACTTCGCTCAACCCACCCTACGGTGTATCAAGGGTTTCTGAGGAATGACGAATGACAAATGACAAATGACAAATGACGAATCATATTGAAAAAATGCCTTCTGGATTCACCGATAACAACGATCGCCGTTGCAATCCTTCCCGGTGTATAATCCCATTCGCCGCCAGGAATCCACTACTTACCGCCCGTTCCATTAAGCCACAGGGAAAGGGCATTTTTACCCAGTCTCCAGCAAAAAATAGATTGGCTACCCCCGAATCGGTTTCTGGGCGTTCCTGATAACTCCCCGGCGGATAACCGGAGAAGTTTTTCTGATTCACTAACTCCCGATGTAACATCGTCGCCGTTTGTAATTCTGGCACTATTTCATAGAGTTCCTGTGCAAACGTGGTTAATAGAACCTGCTGATTGGGAAACTCGTCTTCTTTATAACAGTAAGCATGTAACTCTACCACACTTCCCCCCGTCTTTTTATGCCACTGAATATAATCATCTTGGATACGATGATACAGCGTAATACTATCCGTGAGACGATAACCAGACAGAGAAGTAAAATTACTATGATCCCAAGCAAAATCCCGATCAAACCAAAATCGGGCAACCGCAAAGGGATCAGCCACGGCTAATTGTTCCACCTGAGTTAATACTTGGGAATTCACCTCCCCTTCTGCCAATTTAAACAAATGTTGAACACCGGGAACATCCGTAGCAAAGACATAATAATCCGCCTGAATCGTTTCCGTAGCTACCTGGGATGACTCTGGAGTCGAAAGTCCCACCAGTTGCACCTCATCCTCTTGGCGTTGCATCAGGTTAAACCGAGGTAAATCCCGTTTCGCCGGACCCGCAATCACCTGCCCTTGGGAATTATAAACCGCCCCATGGCAGGGACAAATAAACTGACCATCCCCTTGGCGTTGTACCGTACAGCCTTGATGGGTACAAGTTAGAGAAATCGCTTGATTCTCCTCTGGAAACAGGGCAAACATCGCATCCCCCGCCCCGTAATAGTCCACAGTCTGATCAGATTCATCAGTTTCCATCCTGCGATTCCGCTTCACCCAAAACGGCACCGAAGGTTGAGTATTTCCCGACTGATACCCAATCGCATGAATCTGCCCATTTTGCCAATTAATGCTACTCACCGTGGCATCTGTAACAATCGTTCCCTGCCGATTTTGAATCGCCTGGGCAATCGGTTCCACCAAACTCCTACCCATATCCTGGCGCGTCCCATTAAACGCCAATCCCTCCGGATTACCAAAAAAATAAAAGTGGAAAAACTGCATTAATTCGCCCACACTCAGCACATCCGGCGCATTCAGACTGGATTTAGCAAAGGGTAAAAAATACAGATCATAAAGCCCTTGGGGAAACTCACCCTTTACCCAATCCGCAACCGATAAATGATCCAACCGCTGAAAACTATCGGGGATTTGGAAACCGCCAATTTCCCGAAACACCTGCCAATGTTTCAGCTTGGTCAAATTAATCCCCCAACGCCAGCGATTGGAAGACGCGATCGCTAAATCGACTACATTCCAGGGAAAAGCAGAACGACTAGGGCGAAAGACTTCCGGCTGATACCGATTATCCCGAAAAACCACCGAGTAAAATTCCAGGGAACGGAAGTGATCCTGGATGTCTAACTCAGCCACCAACCGATTCAAATTATAATAATGCGGGAAAAAGCCATGGAACCCATGTTCCATCCGCAGGGCGTGATCGCCCACCTGAATTTGCCAACTGGCAATCTTACCGCCCAATTGAGGCGATCGTTCTAATAAAGTGACATCAAAGCCGCGTTGACTCAACTCATAGGCACAACTAAGCCCCGCCAATCCCGCACCTACAACCACCACCGATTTCGGCTGAGTCAGGGTTCGGGGTAAATCCAGGGTATCCGGCTGAATAACCGTCGGTTGCGGTTTCGCCCAGCGAGAATATCCGATCACACTACCCACCCCAGCCACACCAATCAGTTTCAGGGCGGTGCGTCGGGAAAGGTAGAATCGGTTTAATTTGTCATTGGTCATTGTTTAAAACACTGATTTCACGGATTTATTGGAGAGATGGGGGTAGGGAGGTGAGAGGTTAGTCACACACTGATGACACTGACAGGTTAGTTCTCGCATTTAGAGAGGATAATAATGAAACCCGCCCCGACAGAAAAATTAAATGAACTATTGGCATGAAACATTAGCTGTAGCCCAGCGCATTTTAATCGAACTGGGGCGAAGACGCCGCAGTCTGGTGTTTTGGGGAATTTTCCCCATTTCGGTATTATTACTCAACGGTTATATATTGGCAGAACGCGCCCAATTGTCGATGGCGCAAGCCTTTGAAAATGCCGCCCCTTCGACATTGGCAGGTGCTGCTTTATTTTTTAGCTGTCTGGGGGGTACGGTAGCCACAGTGGTAGGGGAACGAGAACAGCAAACCCTTAAACGTCTGTTCATCTCACCCTTAAGTGGCATATCCTATTTTCTAGGTATCTTTTGCGCCCATAGCGCCATTGCTGGGGGTCAAGCCGTTTTGGTTTATGCGATCGCAGCATGTTGGGGTGCTAAGTTTCAGGGGTCTCTAGTTTTAGGCATCTTGATCATTCTACAGAGTATCATGGCGTATGTGGGAGTGGGATTCATCCTCGGTACCCAGTTTGCCCGTCGCACGGAGGATGTAAACGCCTTGGTTGCAGCATTTGGCGTACCTCTGTTAATTTTAGGCGGCGCATTTTTACCCACCTCCCTATTTCCCGACACCTTGCTAGACATCGCCCAATTTAACCCGATTTACCATATCAACGAAGCGCTGCTAGGTGTGTGGGCAAATGGCGCGGGATTGGCGGATATCCGGGAACATTTTTGGTTTTTGGGCGTATTTGCCTTAATTATGGTAGTAGCCGGATGGTTATCTTATCAGCGGATGCTGAGAGTTGAGCGAAGGTTATGATATCAGATAAATCTTCGTAGGGGCGCACCGACGTCACTGGTGTCAACTTAAGGCGAAACCCCCTCATCCCCAGCCCCTCTCCCACCAGGGGAGAGGGGAGTAGGTTTGTAGTAAGGGCTTTAGCCTTTGACAATTTTGGCAACCTCCCATTTGAGATTTTTGAAATTTCAATTAGTCCGTGTCAGAAACTCATAAAATTGTCCTATTTTATGTATTACTCATTGTGCTGCATATCGAAAACCTCTGTAAATCCTACGGCAATCGCCACGTTCTACAAAATCTCACCCTGCACATCCACCCCGGAGAAATTTACGGATTACTCGGACCCAATGGCGCCGGAAAAACAACCACAATTAATACTATCTGTAACCTACTTAAAGCCGACAGTGGCAAAATCACCATTAATCACCAACCCGTCTCCGACGCCACCAAAACCCTAATCGGAATTGCCCCCCAGGAAAACTTACTCTATAAAACCTTAACCTGTGCCGAAAACCTGCATTTTTTTGCCCGCATCTATGGCTTAACCAAGCGACAACGACAACAACAAGTCCACACCTGTTTAGACGCCGTTAATCTATGCGATCGCGCCCAAAGTCCCGTTGAAACCTTAAGTGGCGGAATGCAGCGACGCTTAAATATAGCCGTCGCCCTGGTTCATCAGCCGAAACTGGTCATTTTAGACGAACCCACAACGGGTTTAGATATTGAAGCCCGATATGAAGTTTGGGACTTGATTCGCCGTCTTCAACGTCAAGGATTAACAATTTTATTAACCACTCACTTACTCGATGAAGCCGAACGCCTATGTCAGCGGATTGGCATTCTCAAAGGCGGAAAAATCCTCGTCGAAGGGAGTTTAGACCGCCTGCGCCAACGGATTCCCGCCCAAGAAATTGTGATTATCCAAACACAAGAAGAGGAACGTGCGATCGCGCGGGCGACAGAACTCGGTTTCACCCATCGGCGCTACGGGAATGATTTAGCCTTTTGGTTACCCGAAGCGTTAGATTTAAAAGAAATAATTGAGCGATTTGAAGGCATTTCCCTAGATTCAATCACTCGCCAACCTGTACGATTAGAGCATATTTATATCGAAGTGACTCGATGAAGGATCTTGGCAGGCAAAAGGCGGAAGGCAGCGGGGAAGCTGGGGGAGTGATGTAGAGACGTGCCATGGCGCGTCTGGGAGCTGGGGAAGAGGATTACCAATCAACCATGAACAATCAACAAATGACAAATGACAAATGACAAATGACAAATGACAAATGACAAATGACAAATGACAAATGACAAATGACAAATGACAAATGACAAATGACAAATAACTAATCCAACTCTCGCCGCCCTTCCAACGCCCGTGCTAATGTCACCTCATCCGCATATTCCAAATCCCCACCCATGGGTAAACCAAAAGCAATCCGAGTCACCTTTGTAAACGGTTTCAACAGTTGACCAACATACAGCGTTGTCGTCTCCCCTTCCACACTCGGACTAATCGCTAAAATTACCTCTTGAATCTTCTGCTGGCTAACGCGGCGCACCAGTTGTTCAACATGTAATTGTTCGGGTCCAATTCCATCCATGGGAGAAATCACACCACCGAGAACATGATAATTTCCCCGATATTCCCGTGTTTTCTCCAACGCAATCACATCACGGGAATCCGCTACCACACAAAGCGTTGTTTTATCCCGATTCGGATTACGACAGATATCACAAACCGATTCAGCCGACAGGTGAAAGCAAACCTGACACAAGCCAACCTGCTTTTTCGCCTCAATTAAAGCCTGCGCCAGGGCTTTGACTTCATCCTCTGAGCGTTTAATAATATGTAATGCCAATCGTTGAGCGGTCTTAGGACCCACTCCAGGTAAGCGTTGTAGTTGCTCGATCAGTCGAGCGAGGGGACGTGTGTAAGCCGTGGTTGTTCTCCCAGTCTATGCGTTCACCTTACCTATAGTACGCTCCCCAGTTGAGAAAAGGACGGAGAATTGGGGGAGTCGGGTGGGGAAATTTGCGGTTAAATGAGTACAGTCCCCGTGAATCAGTAAATTTGACTCAATTTGGGGTAAAGCAAGTTAACTGCTGTAACAAGAGCGATCGCGCATGATAGAACCGTCTCTCACTCAATTCGGTACTCAGATGTCCAACCTGACGGGCGTCCGGGCTATTATGAAGGATATTATTGAAACGTTACGATTAGGTCAGGGACAGGAGTTCATTAATCTTAGTGCGGGAAATCCGGTGATTTTGCCAGAGGTGGAACAACTGTGGCGAGACTGTACCGCCCAACTCTTGGCAAGTCCCGACTACGGAGAAGTGGTTTGCCGTTATGGGTCATCTCAAGGATACCAGCCCTTGATTGACGCGATCGCAAAAGATTTCAATCAGCGTTATGGCTTGAGTCTAACTGAACGGAATATCTTAATTACTCCCGGTTCTCAATCCATTTACTTCTACGGCGCAAATGCCTTTGGCGGCTATACCCAAGCGGGTGAGTTAAAACAAATCGTTCTCCCCCTGAGTCCCGATTATACCGGGTACGGTGGCGTCAGCTTAACCCCAGAAGCCCTAATCGCCTATAAACCCAGCCTAGAGATTGACGAAGCGGCGCATCGTTATAAATATCGTCCCGACTTCAGTCAATTGAAAATTAATCAAGATACCGGATGTGTCATATTTTCTCGTCCTTGTAATCCCACAGGGAACGTTCTCACCGATAATGAGGTGCGAAAAATTGCCCAACTCGCCGCACCTTATCATATCCCAGTGTTCATTGACTCGGCTTATGCGCCGCCATTTCCGGCATTAAACTTTACCCAAATGACACCAATTTTTGGTGATAATATTATCCATTGTCTGAGTTTATCCAAAGCCGGACTCCCCGGAGAACGAATTGGCGTCGCTATTGGTGATCCGGATAGGATTGATATTTTGCAATCCTTCCAGACGAATCTGTGCATCCATTCCTCCCGCTACGGACAAGCCATTGCTGCACAGGCGATTAGTTCTGGCGCATTGGCTGAGATTTCTGTTAATGTGATTCGTCCCTATTATCAGCACAAGTTTACCGTATTAGAAACAGCGCTGAATCAATTTATGCCCCAAGATTTACCGTGGTTTTTACATCGGGGTGAAGGCGCTATTTTTGCCTGGTTGTGGTTCAAAGATTTACCGATAACCGATTGGGACTTGTATCAACAGTTAAAGCAGGTGGGAGTAATCGCCGTCCCTGGAAACACCTTCTTCCCCGGATTACGGGATACCTGGGAACACCAGCATCAGTGTATTCGGATTAGTTTAACCGCAAGCGATCGCGAATTAGAAACCGCCATGCAACGATTAGTTAAAGTAACACAACAGGTGTATCAGCAAGCCGTGGTGGAGGTTTGATGGTGAGTAGGGGCGGGTTTAGGATATATCGTTTCGCCATTGATAATAACCTATCTGCAAAACCCGCCCTGACTGCTTAGTCTCGTTCCAGGTATGAAAAGGAAATGCTATTGAGGAGGTTCCGCCTCCTTGAAATAACCCAGAAACCGTTAACACTATGAAACTAGGTAAACGTCGCATCGGTTTAGAACAAGAATTTTTCCTCGTAGAAGAAACAGGAAAATTTTCCAATCGTGCCGATGAATTTTTGAAAAATTGTCGCCAAGAAGCCGAATCCATTGGTTTAAATCCCGATTACTTTATGCCGGAATGGGTAAAGGGAATGATCGAAATTAATACCCCTCCCGCCCATACTCCCACCGAATTAGCCTCAGCCTATCTAAAAAACTTACAACTCGGATTACAGGTGGGGAAAAAGATGCATTTGCGGCTTTATCCCCTATCCAGCTATCCCTTACATTTAATTCCCGTTATTCGGGATAAATTAAGCTATCATGTCCAAGTTCGCACCGTTGGCTATGACCGATTTTTAAATGCGGGTAAATGTACAGGAACCCATATCCATTTAGAAGTACCACCAGGAGTCATTGATTCCCGCGTTGGTGTCTCTTACAACAGCAGCGCCGCCGAACGCGAAGAACTGATTAATATTTACAATTTAGCCACAGCCTTAGATTCTGCCCTCATCGCCTTGGGACGCGCCTGTCCCTTTTATGAAGGAGAAGCCACGGGACTTGCCTATCACATTGTCCGCTATCGGGGGAGTGACAGATTTGGCTGGGAAGGCGTGTATACTCACTTACAATCGGTTGGCGGTTTAATGCCCTATGCCGATTCTGTGGAACAGTTAGTAGAGTTGCAATTTGAACGCTATTATGCATGGCTAACCGCGATGGATAATGCTGGAGTTGAGCGGGATTTATTTACTGAAGGCGGCGGAAATTTACTAAAAGCGGGTTGGAATCCAGTGCGACTCAATGCATTAGGAACGGTGGAATTACGCGGAATTGATAGTAATTATCCAGACGTAATTTTCACAATTATGAGATTAGTTTACAATGCAGCTCAGCGAGTCAGACAGGAAGGAATAACAGTTAGACCTGCTCAAGGCGCTCAGACCTTTGAGTTACGTGATGATTGGCTAATTGTACCCGATTTTGACTATCTCAATGGTGAATTATTATTTGCGGCTGTGACGGAGGGAGTGAAGAGTTCTAAGGTTACGGCTTATCTGGATTCTATTTTAGAGTTTGCGATTCAAGATGGTAGTGAGGGAATTAATTACTTTGAAAAATTGAAGTCAGATTGGGGTGACTATCAAACAACAGAAGCGGAAATTATGCAAGAGTTTGTTCCCGCAGGCGCTAAACTAGAAAAGGAAGCAGGGTTGCGGTTGGTACGTGAAGCGTGCGATGAGTTGGAAGCCCAGGTTTCATCCTTTTCACAAAAGTATTCTGTTTAGGTCACCTCGGGTTCAGGTTTAATTATAATCGAGGTAAAAATTAATGAATACTGAACAAGTTCGCCAAACGTTTGAAAATGCAGCCATAGTATATAACAATCTAATTCCTAAACTAATTCCTCAGTCTTTATCACTCCCTTTTGCCACGGCGATTGAAATCGCTGCTACACAAACTTGCGTCCGCCTGCGCGGACTAGGTTATAATACCAAATCCGCCGTTGTCATCCCCTTTATCCCTTGGCTGCTATTCCCCACCCATAAAGGGGGTAGTTAACCCGGATTTGGTATTAGTCCATTTTAATGGACTTGAGCTATAAGCCAAGAACTTGAGTTCTTGGCTTGTTTTAGGGCTGTAGGGGCTATTGCATTCATTGGTGTCAACTTAAGCTTTAAAAAGACAGCGATACCTTGATCTAACCCCACCCTAACCCTCCCCTTACCAAGGGGAGGGAACTCGAATAGATTGCCTGTACAATTCTCTCTAAAAGAAATAACGGATCAGTTTCGCGACGTAAACTACTGATCTAAAACTGGGTGTGACACTCCTGATCCCCAAAAGTAATGATGAGAGTAGTAGATGTAGCCAAGTGTCTTGAGAATTGTCATGAAAACTGCCCCATTAGAACGTTCAAAAGGACGCTTAAGTTCAGCCTCAAACCCGATCAAGCGGTTAACCCAAGGAGACTTCACGCAGCGGTTTGGTCGTTTCCTTATCTGTCGGAGAATATATAGTCTTCTCCAAGCTAGGCGACAGCGCCTAAATCCCGATTTCTACAAAAAACGTCTGAAGATTGCTTCCGATTCAATGTTTGACGGTGTTTCCCTAGATAGATGTGTCCAACAACTCCGTCATGAAGGAGTAGGATTTGGTCTGCATTTATCGCCGTCAATGGTCAAAGAAATCTATCAATATGCCATTCAAACACCTTGTATTGAACCTGAGTCTGACGACGAGTTTTTCATCGAAGAGGTAATTAGAAATAGTCGAAAGCGAGGTGAGCATCCCGTGCTGCGTGCCTTGGTGCGTGATGTCATGAATTGCGAAGCCATTCAAAAAATTACCCAAGATCCTCTGCTGTTGCAAATCGTTAAGAACTATCTGGGGTATTGGCCCAACCAAATTACCCAGCATCTGACTTGGAGTTTAGTGTCAGATCTCAGAGAGTCAGAAATTAGACAGAGTTATCCACCCACAAATTTTCACTATGATATCGCTGGGTACAACTTTATGACCGCCTATTTTTATATCACCGATGTGAATGCTGATTCGGGCGCTCATGTTATGATCAAAGGCTCTCATCGGAAAAAGCCACTTTACATGACCTTGGCTGCGGGTCGTCAGTCGGACAAGGCGGTACTTAATTATTACGGACAAGACAATCAACTGATCATTGAAGGAGAAAGTGGATTTGGTTTTGTGCAAGACCCTTCCTGCATTCACCGCGTAATTTCTCCGGTTAAAGCAGATAGACTACTGCTGCAAATCCGGTATTCTTAGACCTCAAGTTAGGGTAGTAAGCTGTCACGCATTTAAATTGGGAATGGGTAGCGAGCAAGATGCTCGCATTACAAGGGTTTTGCAGTTTCTGACATTAAGGTTTAAATGAATAACAGCTTAGCAATAGAATCTCATTCCTCTAAAGCATCTGGCTCAGTCAAAGCAGCTTGCCACCAACTTAGTAAAGGATGGTTTTTAGGCGGTAAATATCGTCCCTTGACCCGAATTGCCCTGAGTGCATCCCGTAGTATTGAAGCATCAAGAGATACTTTCTCAGACCAATGCTTGATTATCTCTGGATAAGTTAACCTTCCGTCATTCCTGCCCTTGGCGTAAATCCAAATCAGTCGCTTCCTCCACCATTCCACTGGAATACTCTCGCAATACTTCGGCAAGGCGACGGGCTTCGAGGCGATCAACATGAAGAAAATCGGCGAAGCGCCCTTCAGTAATCAGCCCCTGATCAAATGCTTCAATCGCAAGATGTTGGTAGTGGACTGGCATCGTATCAGTACGTTGGGGAATTTCTTCCAAGCCAAGTTCCTCCTGTACTTTTCTGACTTTCAATCCGCGATCGCTTAATCGATCCCACGTTCCAGATGGCAGCAGTTCCATCTCCTCTAACCGATAAATCAGCGCTTGCACAGATACGCCGTAGTAATGAGCCAACGTAAATAAATTGGTGGGAGTGAACTTACCATTGGCGCGATACATATCATTAAATCGTTTAAGTAAACCACTCGTTGGCATCAGGAAATATTTGGGGAAGGCTTCGGCAAGTCGTTCACTTTCTGGCATTCTCTTATACTGTCCCTCAAAATCAAGTACAGGCTTGCGTCGATGAGCAAGAAAGTGTAGATATCCATGGGCTAATGACCAACGTCGCCGTTCTTCGGGATGATGAGCATTAATTGCCATGCAGCCACCCCGTTGCTCGTCGTAACTATAGAGTTCTGAGTATTTTTGTGGCATTTTTAAGTAAAAGATGCGGAGTCCTACACTCTGCTCTAAGATGTCTCGAAGCAGAGGAATGGGACCATCTCCAAGACCGAGGCGTTGACGTTCTTCAACGGCAATACTCTCCGCCGCCCGTTCTATGGGCATACCACTCACCTGATATTCACGAGGATAGTTTCGCGGGAGTGGTGCATCCATAATCTCTTCAAGCTCCAGATAATTCTGGCACAACTCCTCTAGGAGTCGAATGATGGGTTCAATCTGCAACTCTTCAACAGCATTGCGTCGGTAAGCTGCTCGGAATTGAACCTCCAACGGTTGCGCCACTGGAGGTTGGCGCACAAAGTCGCTGACGGCTCGTCCGTAAGCACGGGCAAGCTTGATCAGTTCTGTTGGCTTAAGACGGCGCTCTCCTTTCTCAATCGCAACCATCGTTGTACGCGCTGCATCGATGACTTTAGCTGCATCCGCTTGGGTCATGCCACACTGATTACGCGCTTGTTGAAGGAGTTCCCCCAATCTCTGGGTATCAATTTTGTCAAGGATGTTGTTCGTCATGGCAAGAGTCCCTCAACGGTGTGGAGTGACAGATTTGACCCTTCGGCTCCGCTCAGGGTCAACACCGAGCGGAGCCGAGGTGTTGATGAAGTTAGATCATTAATCTAACAATGTCAATCATTAAGTTGCATTTTTGACTTCTAATGTCAGGTTAGGGCGGTGGCAATTAACGGCGGAGCAACCCAGGAGCGCGATCGCTCTTTCAACGCATTCACAATATAATGATTTGCAGCAAGATCCTTACTTGAGTCGGAGAAACTAGCAGAGATATGAGTGAGCAATAATGGCAGAAGACCAGTCTATCTCTGATCCATTTTGGGAAAATCTCCTCGCAGGATATACTGAAGCCGAAGCCGCAGAGATTCAACAGTATTTGAATGAGTGGGATGCTTCTACCTATATCAGTGTAGCTCAGAGTATCTTAGACCACGCGGCTAGAAAAGATATTGAACCGTTAAAATATCTCCGAAAAGCCCATAATTTTAATAAAAAAGGAGCCATTAGGATTCCGCAAACAGGATATCGTTGGGATGCTTCAGCCGTATATCGCAAAGGAAATGAATTTCTGATTGTTAGATCTGACAAATTTGGTACTGAAAAAATTGTCACCTATGGAGTTAACGATGAGTGAAGCAGTCTTAAATGAAAGAGAAGCAACTAAAACTCATATTGTGCGTTTGCTAGATGAGATGAAATTAGCCGAACAGAATACTCAAAGAGAACGAAAAGAAATTGTGTCTAATTTTTGTCCATCTAATGACGAGTTTTCCCTGTTAGAGGAAATTGAACTCTTAACGGTCAGTCTCCGAGGTTATGCCAATCAAATTCAGACGCAAGGGTGGATTCTAAATGAAACCCAGGCAATTGATCAATTGCGAGAAATGCGAGTTTTTAGGATAACTGTTATCGTCCATTTTTACTTTGACAGTAATGGCAAGTATGAGCAAATGAAGGGTTATATTAGAATGTTAGATTACTTGCGTTTACTGATGCTGGAATATTTGCAGTATGATCAGGTCAATTAAAAGTCCGGCAAAGATTATCAATATTGACTCCTATTCTAGGCATCTATATTCAGGACGGATTGATTCAATTGAGGGCTTTTAGAACCCGATACTGATTAAGCTGTTCGGCATTTAAACCTTAATATCAATAACGGCGAAAGCCTTGTAATGCGAGCATCTTGCTCGCTACTAATACCCAATTTAAATGCATGACAGCTTATCGAGCAGTTTAAGAGCTAACTATGGATAGACGCACGATCGCGATCGCACTCTCTATCCTGTGATTGTGAGTTTCCTCTATTCCTTATGTTTCAATCACCTGACAACAGTTATCGCCGCAAAGAAATCCTGCGGGGTGTTCTTGCAGTATGTATCATCATCGTCGGTATCACCCATTTCCTGAAACCCGAACAATATGCCCGCATCGTTCCGCCACCCTTTCCGCCATTGACATCCGTCTATGTGAGCGGATTCTTCGAGATTCTCGGCGGTATTGGCTTAATGATTCCATTTGTCAGCGTCGCCGCCGCTTGGGGACTGATTGCTCTGTTTATTGCGGTGTTTCCTGCCAATATCTACATGACACTGAATAATATCAAGATTGAAGGAATTCCCCACAGTCAATTGTTTTATTGGATTCGGCTACCCTTTCAAGCCGTGTTAATTGCTTGGGCTTATTGGTATACTCGCCAACCGGAAAAACAAGCTGGCGCATCAGCCGTGGCTGAAAAAGTTAAGCCTTTGATTAATCGCCAATGATAGAAACCCTTCCCCGTGACAACCGCCATCCCCCTTGGCTTGACCGCCGCCAATTTCCCTTCACGTCTCGCTTTGTTGAGATTGAAGGTCATCGGGTTCACTATGTTGATGAAGGTAGTGGTGCTACCCTTTTATTTTTGCATGGCAATCCTACCTGGTCTTTTCTCTATCGCCATATTATTGCCGAGTTAAAAGCTGACTTTCGCTGTGTTGCTGTTGATTATCCAGGGTTTGGACTTTCCGAAGCGGCGGCGGGATATGGGTTCACTCCTCAAGAACATGCATGGGTGATCGAGGAGTTTATTAATCAACTTGACTTGCAAGAGATTATTTTGTTCGTCCACGACTGGGGGGGACCCATTGGTTTGGGTGTGGCGGGAAAACAACCGCAGCGTTTCCGGGGGTTTGCGATCGCGAATACGTTTGCTTGGGCTGTTGATGATAACCTACTGTTAGCCGGATTTTCCCGATTCTTTGGAGGTGCGCTGGGTGGTGTCTTGATTCGCCGTTTCAATGCTTTTGTGAATTGGATCATTCCTGTGGGAATCCAGCGCCAGTGTTGCGATCGCGTCCTCATGCACCATTATCGCGCTCCCTTTCCGACGCCAAGTTCGAGGGAACCGACTCATATTTTTGCTAGAGAGATTCTCAAAAGTGATTTATTTCTGCAACAGGTTAGCCAAAGTCTCTCTCGTTTGGCGGATAAGCCAGCATTGATTTTGTGGGGCGATCGCGATCCGGCGTTTCGGGCGAGTCAGCGTTTGCGTTTTCAGCAGGTTTTTCAGAAGTCTAAAACGGTTATTCTTTCAGGTGCGGGTCATTTTGTGCAGGAGGATGCGGTGAATCAAATTGTTGAGGCGTTGCGTTTTTTATTTAAGCACCATTGTAGAGACGCGCCATGGCGCGTCTCTACATAAATGATGTGTCCTAACAGCCATGGCGGTTGCTTGGTATTATTTTCGGTGTTTGTCGTAAACGATGCGAACATTTGAGGCGCTAAAGCGCAACTACAAGCCTACAAGCCTAATTTTTGTTGTAAGGATTCTCGCATGATATCAACGGGTGGTGTTTGTTTTAACCAAATTTCTAAGGCGGCTGCACCTTGTTGGACTAACATTTCTAAGCCGTCAATGGGATTCGCGCCTTGTTGTTTGGCTTGTTGGAGAAATTTGGTGGGATTGGGGGTGTAAATTAAATCATAGGCGATCGCACCTTTGGGTAATCCTTGCATTGTCTGTTCATCGACAGGGGATTGATCGACATGAGGATGCATCCCTACAGGTGTGGTATTCACCAGTAAATCAGCTTGTTGTAGTAATTGGGGGAGTTCTTCCCAGGGATAAGCCTGGAGAATCTTAGATAAGGGAGTATTTGCCCAACTTTGCTGAAACTGACTTAGTTTATAGGGATTGCGACCAACAACCCAAATCTCTGGACACCCTAACTGCATACAACCCACGACAACGGCGCGGGCTGCACCACCATAGCCTAATACTACCGCCTTAGTTTGATGCCAATCTCGCGGATATTGGTTCAGGGGGGCGATAAATCCTAAAACATCAGTATTTGTCCCACTCCAGCCTTTATCGGTACGCCAAACGGTGTTCACTGCACCCACCAGTTGGGCGATATCGGATACCTCGGCTAACAGGGGGATAATCGCTTGTTTATGGGGAATCGTGATATTAAAGCCTTGCAATCCTATCGCCGCAAACCCCGCCACGGCGACAGCTAAATCCTCCGGTTTGACGGGGAGAGGGAGATAGACATAATCCACACCCAACTGTGCGATCGCGCGATTGTGCATAATTGGTGATAGAGAATGCTCCACCGGATGACCAATTACACCTAAGAGTTTAGTTGTCCCTGTGATCTGTTGCATTGTGCTATTTTAGCAAGGCGTGGGATGAGCTGAATCCCGAATGAATCACCTAATTCAATAATGTTCTGATATGCTGCGAAAATTTATTATCCTTTTCATGTCTTTGGCATTGTGTTTAACCACCCTAGCCTGTGGTTCGCCTTCTGTCGCCCAAAGCCCAAATCAGACGGTCAATGTTACCTCAAATGACCAGCAGTTCAGTGATGGGAAATATCCGGTTCAGCAAGCCACTTATGATGATGTCAGTGGTGAATATAGCCTGATGTTGCTAAATACACCACCCGGTACACCCCCTGTGTTGCGTAGTCCCGATTTGCGCTTAGCCCGTCTCACCGATGAGGAATTAGCATCAGGTGAAAAGACATACGTGCAAATCGAAAATGGTCAAGCCGATATGCACTTAAGTGAAGACTTTCGGATTGAATATGTGCATAACGTTACCGAAACCCAAACGAATCCGCAAACGGGTCAACCGGAAACGGTAATTGTACGTCGAGAATCCAGTTTTTGGACACCATTTGCAGGTGCCTTGGCGGGTCAAGCCTTGGGGAGTTTATTATTTCGACCCAGCTATTATGTACCCCCGGTTTATCATGGTGGAATTATGACTGGATATGGTGGATATGGAAGCACCTACTCGCAAGCGGTAGACCGATATCAAGCCCGTCATAATCAACCCCCACCTGCGGTAAAAAATCGTCAAACGTTCCGCAGTACAGGTCAATTAAGACGTTCCTCTAATTCATCACCAACGGCTAGCAAAAATCGCCAAAAAGGTAATCGGGCGACAGGTTCAGGTTTCGGTTCTAGTAATTTGCGCCGTTCTAATAAATCGAGTTCGACACGGATGAATCGTTCCAGTCGTTTTGGTAGCAGTTTTGGCAGCCGTCGGCGTTCGATGGGAAGAAGACGGCGTTAGAATTTGTCATTTGTCATGTATAGGGGCGGGTTTAGGGACAATTGTAGGGGCGGGTTTAGGGAATCAATCGTAGGGGCGGGTTTAGGGAATCAATTCAAATATCCACCAATAACGAAACAACAAAACCCGCCCTTCCCACCAATAACGGAACAACAAAACCCGCCCTCCTCACCAATAACGGAACAACAAAACCCGCCCTTCCCACCAATAACGAAACAACAAAACCCGCCCTCCCCACCAATAGCTGAACCACAAAACCTGTCCTTATCACTATTCAGCTATGCCCTACAGTCAATTTACTACTATTGGTAAAGTCAAAGAAGCGTTTAATTTAACCACAGCCGAAGGGATTCACTTTTTGCCAGATATTGAACCCATTCAACCGTCCCCAACCCTGACATCCTTTTTAGAAGAAAGTTTACCTTTAGCAGCATCGGCTAGTGAAAAAGCGCGTTCGGAAGGCATTATTTATCCAGTTTTGCTGGAAGTTCGGCGTATCCTGCAACGACAGGTCAGCTTATTTTCCGGGGAGGATTTTACCGTTGATGAATCACTTGGACTTAATGGACGATGTGATTTTCTCTTGAGTCGTTCTGAGGAACTTCTAGAAATTGAAGCGCCAGTCGTGATTATTATCGAGGCAAAAAAAGCAGATTTGAGAACAGGATTTGGGCAATGTATTGCTGAAATGGTTGCCGCACAAAGATTTAATCAGGCAAAGCAAACACCTATTTACACAATTTATGGTGCGGTTAGTAGTGGGACTCAATGGCGATTCCTTAAGCTAGAAGGACAAACCGTAACCATTGATTTAATTGATTATCCTCTGCCACCTGTGGAGCAAATTTTAGGGTTTTTGGTGTGGATGATACAGGAAGCTGGGTGAGCGATGTTCCAGGGAGTCAACTAAAAATTTTCTCCTCATTTTGGGTAAAATCTTCAAAGCTTATCCCTGCCAGGAATCGTTCTACCGCTGCAATGGCATCTAAAATATCTTCAATAAAATCCTCTAATTCTCGTTTTGTCATACATAAACCACTTCCGACAAAATTCG
This sequence comes from Coleofasciculus sp. B1-GNL1-01, assembly GCF_040220235.1. NCBI lineage: Bacteria > Bacillati > Cyanobacteriota > Cyanophyceae > Coleofasciculales > Coleofasciculaceae > Coleofasciculus > Coleofasciculus sp. B1-GNL1-01. Next base: position 26,453 of record NZ_JAVJTO010000048.1, on the reverse strand, counting down.
CTCTTTTAGTCTGGGTTTTAATCCATTTTTCGTTACTACATCAACTTTTATGCCCAGATTATCGCTGAGATAGTATTCAAAATCAATTAATTCAATTAAGTCAGGTGCTTCTGTATAATCAATTAACACATCAATATCACTTTCTTCATTTTGTTCTCCTCTCACATAAGAACCAAAAATCCCCAATTCGCTCAACCAATTATATTTTTGCAAAAGGATTGGTTTGTATTCACGAAAAATATCTTTAACTTCTGTGAAAGTTTTCATGCTATTTATCCTTTAATTTTGTGGGGTTTAATGCATCATTTTCATTAACAATCTATTCCACTATTCTAGCTGTGCTACGCCATGGTATCACTATCAAATTAGCTGATCCACTAATCCATTTTGTCCATCATCCATCATCCAGAAATGCTTGATAATCGCCTCCCAAGGCTTCGACAATAGTACGGGTATTGGTAATCAACATTTTCACATAAGTATCCGCTTCACTTCCAGGTGCGCCGAGGGAATCGGAATAGAGTTCGGATGGGGCTAGTTTAACTCCCGCTTCTTCCGCAACGGTTTCAATTAGGGCGGGGTTAATTGTAGTTTCAGCAAAAATAGCCGGAACTCCGGCTTCTTTCACCGCATCGGATAGGGTTTTCACGGTTTGGGCGCTGGGTTGTTCTTCGGTGCTAATTCCGATTAGTGTGCCAATTACTTCTAATCCATAAGCCTGAGCATAATATTGAAAGGCGTCATGGGTGGTAACCAGTTTACGCTGATTCACGGGGATGGTTTGAATCTGCTGGGTAATCCAGGTATCTACTTGTTCTAATTCAGCCGTGAGTTGGGCGGCGTTGGCGGTAAATTCGTCTTTGTCTTCTGGTGATAATTCAATTAAGCGATCGCGTATGGCATTGACCATTTTAATCCCATGGTCTGCATCTCCCCAAACATGAGGATCAGGTTCGGTTTCTCCTTGATATTCAAAGTCTAAGGAGGTAACAACTTCCCCAACCGCAAAGGTTTTAGCATTTACCCCGGCTGATTGCATCAGTTTAATCAGTGCGGGTTCTAAGTTATACCCGTTGTAGAGAATCAAATCGGCTTGTTCTAAGGCTATGGTATCAGCAGGTACGGGTTCGTAAACGTGCGGATCAGCACCAGGTTCCAGGATTCCGGTTAATTCAATCTCGTCTCCCCCCACTTGTTCAGTCCAGTCGGCAATAATGGTACTGGTAGCGACAACGTTAGGTTTATCCTCTGCATCGGTTCCTGAAAGAGTCGGATTTGTCGCCTCACAGCCACTCAGCCAAAGTCCCAGCATCACCCCAGCCAGCGCAAATATTCCATTGTTGTAGGTTGGGTTGAGGAACGAAACCCAACTCCGATGAGGAAGCCTGTCGGATTTCGCGATCGCTCTACCCAACCGATGTGAACTACCCTTTCCCCCAAGCAGGGCGGGTTTAGTCAAGGTATTGGTGTGTTGGTTCTGGTTAGCCGTCAAACCCGCCCCTACACCTGTACACCCCTGCAACTGAGTTCTACCCTGCGAGTGAGTCATTCCATTCATTGAGTTTATATAGTGGTTTTCATATTGTTTTCATTTTTGAGGATACAATATTTTCATATTCGTTTCATTTTCTGGAGTCTACCCGGTTTAATCATGTCAACGCTTATCTTTACGCAAAACGATCGCACTCCCCAAAACCCAACCCTTACCAGCCAGGAACCCATACGGATTGGGCATCTGAGTGTGCAGTACCGTTTCGTGGAGGCGCTAAAAGATATCACCTGTCAGATTCAACCGGGGCGACTGACGGGAATTATTGGTCCCAATGGTGCGGGAAAAAGTACGCTGATGAAAGCGATACTGGGGTTAGTGCAGACTAGCTGTGGTACAGCCATGTATCAGGGGAAACCGATGATGGATCAGTTAGACAGGATCGCCTATGTACCCCAGCGATCGCAGATTGATTGGACATACCCTGCAACCGTGTGGGATGTGGTATTAATGGGGCGGATACGCAAGACGGGATGGTTTCGGCGTTTCTCCACCGTATCCCGGCGAATTGCAGCCCAGTCATTAGCGCGGGTGGGGATGAGTGAATTTCGCGATCGCCCAATTGGGCAATTATCCGGGGGACAACAGCAGCGCGTCTTTCTCGCCAAAGCATTAGCTGAAGAAGCGGATATTTTCTGTTTTGATGAACCCATGGCGGGAATTGATAAAAAAACCGAAGCCGTTATTTTTGAGATTCTCCACGAATTAGCCGATTCCGGGAAAACCGTGTTAGTGGTTCACCATGATTTAGGAGAAGCCATTACCAATTTTGATGATTTAATTTTATTGAATCGGGAATTAATCGCCTCAGGTTCCCGCCAACAAGTCATGCAGGCAAATAACCTACAACGGGCGTATGGAGGTCAGGTTGTATTTTTCTCAGACGCCGCTTAAACTTTTGACCCTTCGCTTCGCGCAAATGTCCGGGTTTGTAGGGGCGGGTTTAGGGACTAATATTGATTGTTTGTGTTAACGTTTCTACAAAACCCGCCCTGGCTAACGTTTGATGAATTTAACAAATAACGAATGACGAATAACGAATGACAAATAATGCTTGACCTTTTAATTGAACCCTTGCAATACAGTTTTATGCAGCGATCGCTCATGACAGCCGTCTTGGTGGGAATCGTCTGCGCCTCGGTAGGAAGCTACCTGATGGTACAACGCCTCGCCTTACTCGGTGATGCGATCAGTCATTCCGTATTACCCGGATTAGCGATCGCTTATATTGTGGGTGTGGATATCTTTCTAGGGGCGTTCTTGGCGGGTATTGTCAGTACCCTTGTCATTACCTGGATTAGGACGCGATCGCAGATTAAAGAAGATGCGGCGATGGGGATTGTCTTTTCCGCATTCTTTGCCCTTGGGATTACCTTAATTACAGTTATTCAAAAAGACAATAAGATTGACCTAAATCACTTTTTATTTGGCAATATCCTCAGTGTTACAAACGAGGAAGTGATCAATACAGCTATAATTACCGCCATTGTTCTCGCCATTGTTTTATTGCTGTATAAAGAATTAATGTATTATACCTTTGACCCCGTAGGTGCAAAAGCAGCCGGATTACCGACAAATTTACTCAACTTTGGCTTAATGATTTTAATTGCTTTAACCATCGTCGCCAGTCTCAAAGCAGTTGGCGTGATTTTAGTCTTAGCCATGCTAATTACCCCAGGGGCGACGGCTTATTTATTGGTGACAAGGTTGCACCAGATGATGCTGTTAGGGTCAGGAATTGGCGTTGTTGCCAGTATTAGTGGGATGTATTTGAGCTATTTTTTCAATTTACCATCGGGTCCGGCGATTGTATTAGTTACCTTTGGATTTTTCATGCTGGCGTTTTTATTTAGTCCCAGTCAGGGCGTTTTAACTCATCCCAGAGTTCAATCTAATCAGTCACAGATTTGGCGAGAAATAAAGGGACTATTGAGATGAAATGAGTCATGCTTTAGTTATAGCAAATTGGAAGTCACCTTTGTAGGTTGGGTTGAGGAACGAAACCCAACGAGAGCAAACTAACTTGGACATTTTGTGCAAGCTTGACATGCTCCCTACCAAATCCGGGGAACGCTATCCCCGTGATAACCCAGTATCAGCCCTCAACTAAAGTTGGGGCTAAAAGCTTAAACCCGTTAAAACGGGTTCAAAGACTTACCAAGTAAGCTGCATTCTTACTTGAGCTTTGATATTTTGGTTATTATTTAGGTCTCCAATGAGATAATACTGTCTAACTGCTCAATTAACGGTTCCAGCTTAGTAGTCGCCGTATTCCAGAGAATATCCAAGTCAATATCAAAATAAGCATGGACGAGACGATTCCGCATTCCAATGATATCTACCCAAGGAATTTGTGGATACTTATTCCGACAATCCGATGAAACATTTGCCGCTGCCTCACCAATAATTTCGATCGCTCTCACGAGGGCAAAAACTAACATACGGTTATTGTCCAAACTCTGGCGATTACATCCAGCGATAAAACCCAGTGCTTCAACGGCGGCATCCCTCATGTGCTTTAGCCGAGTAGGATCATCAATCTTTGACATACTGCATTAACGCCGTCTCTAACACATCCTGACGAAAATAGGGACTTAATTCTGCCGGAGTGCGGAGGTCAATCTGCCTACCATTAAACATTTGCGAGAGTTCCCTTTCCATCTGGGCAAGGTCAAAGTATGTTACTTTAGCTTCAGGTAAAAACTCTACCAAAATGTCAATATCACTTTCGGGCGAAAAATCTTCCCGTAGTACAGAACCAAACAACCATAGTTTGCGGATTTGATGCTGCTGGCAAAACCTATTAATCTTTTCATTTGGGAGTGCAATAGGTAACTTTTCTAATTTTTGCATAAATCCAAGTGTATTTATAAGCGATTCACACTCATGTATGGAACGGATGTTCTAGAGATTAGCAATCTGCTGGGCAAACCAAACAGCCGCCGCGCCGTTGGTTTCCTGTTCAAGACGGGCAAAAGTTTGTTCAACTAACGCGATCGCTAACCCATCCAATGCCCTAGAGACGTGACTTTGTTGATATCGACCATCAGCTTGCAGATAAAATGCTATCACTCTGGCGGCTGATACATCAATCACCCAATATTCGGGAATTTCTAGGCGGGCATAAATTTGCTTTTTTTCATCCAAATCCGTTGCTAAAGTTGTATCTCCCACTTCACAGACTAAATCAGGAACTCGCCACTGTCTTAAATTAATCCGTCGCGGTTCTCCCACTTGCCAACGAGGAGACTCTGCGCCAATATACACCACCTGATCGGGAGACGCCGCCCGTTGTTTTGGTTTTTCGAGAATACATCCTCCCAAACAATCGAATGTTTGTTCTGGCTGACGACTAAACCAGAAGGCAATTAACATTGTCAGGAGTTCGCGAAATCTGGCGTGATTAATACCTTCCCAGCCCATGTCAACAAAGAGGTAGCCCTGATTAAAAAAGATTCTAAAATGGTCAACCTGGGACTGTTCAGCATCCGCGCAGCACGCCACGTAATCGTCCCAGGTTGCTGATTGCCATTGAGGAATTTGATCGGGCGATGTTCGTACCCGAATCTGAGTCAGAGTTGCCATATCACCCAAGTGATGACTATTTTAAGTCTACTGTTGCAATTCTAGAATGCGATCGCGTGACACGAAAGGGGGAGAATTCAAAGCCTCTCTCCTGCAAGGAGAGAGGTTTGGAGAGAGGTTTTCTAGATCCCCTGAAAAGTCAGCTTGAGCTTAAAATAGGCATAACAAGTTTGTAGTCAGGGAACCTTAGCCCTTACATTTCCCATTGAGGAGAATCAAATGACCTTTGCCGAATCCCGCAGTGACACCGTTCCCGTTGAACTTCCCAATGGGGCGATCGCGAAATTTGAGGTGACAACCACGGGGCGAGAAGATGTCAGCTTTGACGCCAAGCAGTTTCAGCCTGTCGCTGATGCGATCGAGGGGGTAGTACAGATGGTCGCCGCCCCCCTGAAAAAAGCCAGACCGAAGAAGGCGACGGTAAAATTTGGTATGGAAATGGCGATCGAGGCGGGACAATTGACGGCGGTGATTGTCAAAGGATCGGGGAAAGCGAATCTGGAAATCACGTTGGAATGGGAAGCCCAGCCGAAAACGTAAACCATGAGTCGGGTCGAGAATCTGTTGCAACAATGCACGGTGAAGCTTTCCCTTCCGGGTCGCATGGGTTGGGGAACAGGCTTTTTTGTGGCTCCAGAATGGATTCTCACCTGCGCTCATGTGGTGAAAAAGGCAGAAGGGGAACCGGTTCAGGTACGCTGGCAAACCCAGGAGAATTGGTCCCAGGCGGTAGTAGAGGAATTGCGCCCTGATCCTTATGATTTAGCGCTGTTGCGGGTGACGCTTCCGACTGATGATTATCCGCCTTGTGTGTATTTGGATGGGGCGATTCAATCCCGCGATCCCCTCCATCTATTTGGTTATCCGGATCAAGAGTTTGACAATGGCTGTCCGGTAACGTTTAACTGTGAAGGTTTAACCGGGGATGAGCCAGGATTAATTAAGTTTAAATTGGGACAGGTGCGTCCAGGGATGAGTGGCGCACCGTTGCTGAATCAGCGAACGGGTAAGGTTTGTGGGATTGTCAAGTTTACCCGCGATCGCTCGTTTGATTTGGGGGGTGGTGCTGTACCAACGACGGCGATTTTGCAGCAGTTCCCCCAACTGCGAGAGTTGCAGCAGCAGTTTCATCAACGCGATCGGCGCTGGCGGGATTTGGTTGGAAAGCAGGCTGACATTGATTTTCAGCCCTATTTAACGGCAATTACTACCAAGTATGAGAAGTGGTGGCAGCTTTACACCTTAACCGATGCCGAAAGCAAACAACGGCAGTCTGAAGATGTGACCCCGATTTTTGACTTCGGGTTGATGGTGCAGATGGTGGAAAAGGAGGAGCCAGAACAGCGACAGGAAGAGAAAGAGCGAGAACAGCGACAGAAAGAGAAGGTTGAGCGATTTTCTGTGCTGGAAGGGCTGCGTAAGTATGCCCAAGAGCAGGTTTTGTTAGTCGGGCGTCCCGGATCGGGAAAGTCTACGGCGTTAGCACGGTTACTGTTGGAAGAGGCGACAACTGTCCTAAACTCCAGCCCCTCTGCCAACCCCCCTCATTCCCCAGGGCTGATTCATTGTCCCGAAGCCCGTCAGGGACTTAAGTCCCTGCCTAATAGCCCAAGTCGTCTAAAGACGACTCAACCACCAATTATTAGTCCTCTTCAGAGGACTTTAGCTATGAGCCAGGGGTTTGAACCCCTGGCGGATGAGCTTTTGTTGCACGGGAGAGGGGAGCTTAGGAGGATTCCAGTATTGGTGGAACTGCGTTACTGGCAAGGTTCAATCACCCAATTAATTCTCAATGCCTTTACTCGAAATGAACTCCCCTTAAGGGAGGCACAACTGGAAACCCTGTTGTCTCGCTCCCTCATCCTCTTTGATGGGGTGAATGAGTTACCCTCAGAAGAAGCACGATCGCAGCTTTCTGATTTTCGGCGCAATCATCCCAAAGTGCCGATGATCTTCACCACACGGGATTTGAGCCTGGGGGGAGATCTGGGGATTGAGAAAAAGCTGGAAATGCAGCCACTCACGGAAGCGCAAATGCAGGCGTTTATCCGTGCATACTTGCCAGAACAAGCGGAGGAAATGCTGCGCCAACTGGGTGATCGCTTACGAGAGTTTGGACAAACCCCGTTACTGCTGTGGATGCTGTGTAGCTTGTTTCAGCAGACAAACGAAATTCCAGAGAATTTGGGGTTGGTGTTCCGGTTATTTACTCAGGGGTATGAGCGCAACCTAAAACAGGATGTCGTGATTGAGAGCGATCGCGACTGGTGGAAATCGGTGCTGCAACAGTTGGCGTGGGTAATGATGCAGGGGGAGACACCGACGGAACTACGGGTAGGGATTCCACGGGAAGAAGCAGTACAGGCGATCGCGCAATTTCTCCATGGCAAAGTGGCGTATGGCGAGGATTTTGCCCGCAAATGTCTGCGGGATTTGCAGAAGTATCATCTAATTCAGGCGGGAACAGGTAATGAAGAGTTAGAGTTTCGCCATCAACTGATTCAGGAATATTACGCAGCAGAGGCATTGTTGGCACGGTTGCCAATGTTGAGTGATAAGGTGCTGAAGCGGGAGTATCTCAACTATCTGAAGTGGACAGAGCCAATCGCGTTGATGTTGGCGCTGGTGGAGGATAGGCGAGCGGTGCAGGTGGTGCAATTGGCACTAGAAGTGGATTGGCGGTTAGGAGCGCGGTTAGCAGGGGAGGTAAAGCCAGAGTTTCAGGAACAGACAGTTGGGTATGTGGAGGCGTTGGATGTACCCGCTTGGTTAAAGATTCAGTATTTGGAGGAGACGCGATCGGATAGTGCCATTCCCGGTTTGCTTAAACTGGTGGAAGATTCGGATTATCGTGTGCGTTGTAGTGCCGCCAATGCGTTAGGTTATATCGGTTCCGAGAGGGCGATTCCTGCCTTGCTCAAACTGGTGGAAGATTCTCATACTTATGTGCGGAGGAGAGCCGCCGATGCGTTAGGTTATATCGGTTCCGAGAGGGCAATTTCTGCCTTGCTTAAACTGGTGGAAGATTCGGATTATGGTGTACGTTGCAATGCCGCCAATGCGTTAGGTTATATCGGTTCCAAGAGGGCGATTACTGTCTTACTCAAACTGGTGAAAGATTCGGATTGCTCTGTGCGTAGTAGTGCCACCGATGCCTTAGGAAAAATTGGTTCTGAGAGAGCGATTACTGTTTTACTCAAACTGGTAAAACATTCTGACTCTTCTGTACGTTATAGAGCCGCTGAAGCCTTGAGTAATATCAGTTCACAGACAGCTATTTCTGCCTTTCTTGAACTAGCAAAAGACTCTGACTATTATGTGCGTTGGATGGCTACAATTTCCTTGGGTAAAATTGGTTCCGAGAGGGCAATTTCTGCATTGCTAAAACTGGTAAAAGATTCGGATTGTAATGTGCGTAAGAGTGCCGCCTATGCGTTAGTTAAAATCGATTCAGAGAGGGTAATTCCCACCTTACTCAAACTAGTAAAACATCCTGACTCTTTTGTGCGTAGTAGTGCCACAAATTCCTTAGTTAAAATCGGTTCTGAGAGGGCGACTACTGTCTTACTCAAACTGGTAGAAGATTCGGATTGCTCTGTGCGTAGTAGTGCGGCTGAATCCTTAGGTAATATCAGTTCACAGACAGCAATTACTGTCTTACTCAAACTGGTGGAAGATTCTAACTATTCTGTGCGTTGGAGCGCCGCTAAAGCCTTAGGTAATATCAGTTCACAGACAGCGATTACTGCCTTGCTCAAACTGGTAGAAGATTCTAACTATTCTGTGCGTAGGAGAGCCGCCGATGCCTTAGGTAAAATCGGTTCAAAGAGGGCAATTTGTGCATTGCTAAAACTGGTGGAAGATTCGGATTCTGATGTGCGTAGAAGTGCAGCTAAAGCCTTAGGTAAAATTGGTTCAGAGAAGGTAATTTTTGCGTTATTTAAACTGATAAAAGATTCGGATTCTGGTGTGCGTAGTAGTGCCGCCGATGCCTTAGGTAAAATTGGTTCAGAGAGGACAATTTCTGCATTGCTAAAACTGGTAGAATATTCGGATTATCATGTGCGTAGTAGTGCCGCCTATGCGTTAGGTAAAATTGGTTCAGAAACAGCGATTCCTAGTTTGCTAAAACGGCTGGAAGATTCGGATTCTTCTGTGCGTAGGAGTGCCGCAGAAGCCTTAGGTAAAATCGGTTCACAGGCGGCGATTCCTGCCTTGCTAAAACTGGTGGAAGATTCTGAGTATTGGGTGCATAGGAGTGCCACCGATGCCTTAGGTGAAATCGCCAAGAAAAACACAGAAGCCATCACTCAATACCTCCCCCATCTCCTCACCTTAATCCCAACTGATTCTGGTAAAAATGCCCTCAGCGTCATCCTCGCTATCCAAGAAAACTGCAAGTTCTATAACTACGAAATTTGGCAGGAAGCCCTATCTAGGGGGTGACAAGATGATGGGGATACGTTAGGACATTCCCCTGTTACCTTTTCACCCATAGTAGAGACGCGCCATGGCGCGTCTGGAACATAAATGATGTGTCCTAACCGCTATGGCGGTTGCTATAAAAATGTACGGACTCCAAAACCCAAGCCCCTACTCACCCTCACCGCATCTCCCCCTCTCCCCATCACCGTAATTATGGGTATTCAACCGGACATGATATTACGCCAAGGCTCTAAATGTAGGGTGTGTTAGCGAAGCGTAACGCACCTTAATCCATGTATAGGGTGTAGGTGCGTAAGTCCTGACCCAAAAACACAGCATTTGGAGTTCGGAACTCGGAACGTGCAGTGCGATCGCGCCGTTTGTAGTAAGGGAACTTTAGCCCTTCTTTACCTTGACCCGAATCATGGTGCGTTACGGCGACATTTCTATTAGAAGGATAACAAATATGAGTGATTACGCCTAACGCACCCTACGGTTCTTCCTTTAATAGTGCGATGCCTTTACCACTATTTAGAGCGAATTGATCCGGTAGGGGCACTCTGATTATCGTACCCTGATCTAGCGCTGGTGAGTCTGACTCGTGGGAGCGTTCGTTTGATGCGATCGCTTTGACGAACCTTATTGCAAATCTTCAAATCTTACTATACTAAACTAAGAAAGAGGATTACACTAATTTTCATCTTAGACAGGTAGAACCCAATATGAGTCAGTTATCGTCTAATCGCGTTGTCCGTAAAGGACGAGTATTTCCCGAACGTCGTCTCTCGCCAGAAGAGAAAGCCAAACGCCGCGCAGAAAATGAAAGCTTTTATCGGAATTGTCGTGTGGTTTTTGACCGAGTTAAACCTGAACTTATCAAACATCACTATGATTGGTTTATTGTCATAGAGCCAGAAAGCGGAGATTATTTTATTGACCCAGATGAAACCGTTGCTCGAAAAAAAGCTCGTGAAAACCATCCTAATTCTAAACGTCTCATCATGCGTATTAATCAGACAGGAACTTGCGGCAGGATATGATTTCAGGCGAATTTAACAGTAAGGGGGAGTTGATTTTTGAAATTGAATTAATTGCCGTTGATAGTGATAGTATTCCAATTCAAGCAATTCTGGATACAGGATTTACAGGTTGGCTGGCAATTAATAACCAAGATGCAGAGAGTTTAGGCTGGCTACTTAAAACTGAACAAAAGGATATGCAAACAGCATGGGGAGAAGCACAGTTTAATCTTTACGAAGGGACTGTGCTTTTGGATGGAGAGGCGTTCACCATTGAAGCTTTGGGTGGAGATGAACTGGAAGATATTCTTTTAGGTGTGTATTGGCTCCAACTTAAACGACTTGTAGTAGATTTTCCAGAAAGATTATTAACCCTTGGCTAAGAATAATCACATTTTTGTGAGTGCGATCGCGCCGTTTGTAGTAAGGGCATTTAGCCCTTCTTTACCTTGACCCGAATCATGCTGTCCTGATCTAGGTAGGCTTTGACCGATTATTAAGTCCTGAGAAATCCAGTTCAGTTTGAATAGCTAAAGCTTTCTGATTACGCTTCCCTGGTGTTTTTCCACACATCTGTGCTTTTTCTCTAACCGATTCCGAAGTCCAGAGTCCCTTCTCCCTCCTTACCTTCAATGTTTTGTTGGTAAACAGACAATTATAATCCTCTCGAATTTGTTGTAAATAATCACGTTCCTGATCAAGTTTCTGGAAACGGCTTAAAATATCATCGACGGAACCAATCTCAATACCCAGCCAACGGCGATGTTTCATCTCTGCGACGACATAAGTTGTCCCTGCACCACCAAACGGATCAAAAACAATATCTCCTTGATCAGATGCCATTTCAATAATCCGATCTATCAGTTTAATAGAAAGTTCATTCGCTCCTTCTCGCTGCTTATAACGCTTGTGTCTAACAGGTGGGATATCATACCAGACATCGGTTAGATTGACACCTCTAGGATTCATTTTATGTTTATAACCTCCGTAATCGCGCAACTCCCGGTAACAGTTTGAGCATATCTCTAGGGGAAGCCTATCCGGATGAAAGGTTTTTGGCTTTTCCCCCTTACAATAGTAAAGGAGTGAATAATGGGAAGGATATAATCGTCCAGCAATAGGAAATCTGTATTTAATATCAACAGATATCCAGTGCCTAAATGTCAGGCGGTTATTCAGAAATCCAGATAGATGACTATTCCACTTAGGCAGATTCCAGAGGAATAAACTCCCAGCAGGCTTTAAGATGCGAATACATTCATTGAGCCAAAGTTCACACCACTCTAAATAATCCGATTTGTTTAAATTATCATCTATTCCTGAAGGATAGTGTTTACTGAGATTAAAAGGAGGATCAGCAAAAACTAAATCAACAGTTTCTGCTTCCATGTCGCGCATCAAGTCTAGGCAATCTCCCTGATATAACTGTCCATAATCCGTTTCGAGCATTAATTTTGGCGTCGTTGTCTCAGCAGGCAAGGATGGACTATCAGATTTAATAAGTTCATAAATTTCTTCAGCCTTATTCTGTATGGCGGCAATGGTTTTCCGATCCAGACAACCCATTAACAACTTAAGTTTTAGGAGAGGAATATTTGTCACCGAACAAATTTTCTCTAAGTCTGTCTCTGAAGGCAGAATTCTATTTTTATCGTAGTATCTCAGTCGTTTAACAGAAATGCCTGTTTTAGACGCTAATTGCTTAATCGCAGCTAAATCATCGAATTTGATCCCGATGGCTTGAAAAAATGGATAAGCGACAGACATGAGCAATTTTTCTCCGTTATGTCAATCAGACTGAGATTGAATGGCACGCTCAATAAGCATTAGGGCATCGCCAAAACCATTGATATACCGTAGAGTGGGTTGAGCGAAGTCGAAACCCACCAACATACCAGTCAGTACCATTCGACTGAGGTTAGGTTTTTGTAGCCTATAGGCAACTGCATCGTTCCGTCAACCAGGATACCCTCTAGTTTGGAGGATACACCGTGACGCCAGAAAAAGCATTTGGGAAGGTTCTTCAGCGTCTTAGGAAGGCAAAACGACTTTCACAAGAAGAACTTTCCTTCCGAAGTCAGCTTGATCGAACATTTATTTCTCGTCTAGAAGGGGGGCTAAGACAACCTACCCTATCAACGATTATCAGGCTTGCAGAAGCGCTTGGTGTGTCGGCTACATCCATAGTGGCTGAAGTAGAAAACCTGCTGAATGAAGATAAACAGGACTGAGTTTCTAATCAGAAAAGGGCAGTTTGCAGACACAGAGGAATTTGAGCAAGTCCTGAAAGAAGTTTATGCTGCTATTCGTGCAGTTCACTGGCCCCCAGGCAATAATCAGTTTATCCTGCGTGAGGAAAACAAGAAACATAAAAATGGTGTAAAACCGATAAAAGAAAGCTGTATCACTGTCCTAGATGAGCAGTTTGGCTGGCAACGGGAAAAACGGATGAAGATCATAACCAATGCTCGCCCTAGTCCAGTGGATGCAGTTAAAACACTCTCTAATGATAGACAATTCGTCGTTGAATGGGAAACAGGTAATGTATCCTCAAGCCACCGGGCGTTGAACAAAATTGCAATTGGACTGCTTCAACGTGCAATAGTTGGAGGCTTGCTGATTGTACCCTCACGGGAAATGTACCAGTGGTTGACAGACCGTATCGGTAATTTTCTTGAGATTGAACCCTATTTTCCTCTGTGGCGTTCTGTCCCTGTTGAGGAAGGAATTTTAGCTGTCATTGAGGTAGAACATGATCGGACTTCGCCGTCTGTTCAACGTATCGAAAAAGGAACAGATGGGCGAGCGTTACGCTAACTGTTTCATCAGTCGTGAGGAGTGCGATCGCGCCGTTTGTAGTAAGGGCATTTAGCCCTTTTTTGCCTTGACCAGAATAATGGTGCGTTACGGCGACATTCCCATTAACAGGATGATCAATATAATTGATTACGCCTAACGCACCCTACGGTTCTTACAAATGACATAAGACGAAGGACAAAGGACAAATGACGAAGTTTATGCAACTGGATTAAATAATTCAAATAAATCTAACATGAAAATTGTGGTTTTTTTATCATTCTCCTGGAGAATCGCCGCATGACTTACCATCGGTAAGCGACGGTTATATTTAGGTAACTTACGAATGAGGTCAGGATTTAATTCAATTAAATTGGGCGGTTCATCAACGATAATGCCAAAGAGATCGCCTTCTATGGGGTTGGTAATGACTAAAAAGGATTGCAAGTTGGTTGAATCGGTGTCATGGTCAGGATTTAACTGTTGATGTAAATCAACAATCCGAATTGTATAATCTCCAATTTGCAGTAATCCCATGGCATTCCAACCACTCTCATTGGATGGTGTGTTTAGCACTTTTAACACGTTATCCATGGGCAGTGAAATTAGACAGTCGCTAATCTTAAAGACGATATATTTTTGGGTGTCACTGGTCATAGTTTATTGGTTGATAAAGGACAGAATGCAAAATACAGCAGCACGTTTATCCCTCTCCAGGTGGAAATTAATCAGAACGTTATAACCATCTAAGTGTTGATGAATTGCTGCACGGTCTCTAACAACTGAGGTTCGATAAATGGCTTGGTGATATAATCATTTGCCCCTAACTCAGTGGCAATTAAACGGTGTTTTTCGCTACTGCGAGAGGTCAAAATTAAAACAGGAATCTTGGCTAGTTCTGGCTCCTGTTGGCGGTATTTGAGAAACTCAAATCCGTTCATGCGCGGCATTTCAATGTCGCATATCACTACTTGAATCTCTCCATGATTTTGCAGTTGTTCAATGGCTTCATACCCATCTTTTGCCTGGAGAATCTGATAGCCCGCCTTTTGTAAGGTAAAGGTTAAGCTTTGGCGCACGGTAATCGAATCATCGACAATAAGAACCAGTTGGGGCGATCGCCTGGGGGTTGGCGTAGGGGGTGGTGGTTCAGGTGCAGCAGGTAACGCGGCTGGGCGGGAGGGAGATAATTGTCGCTGGTTGCGATCGGATGCAACGGAGGTGGAACCCGTTAAAGCCACCATTGAGGATTGAAAATCAGAGGTAAACTCTGGCGGGGATTTTGCCGTCTGCTGATCGGCAATCGACTGCATTAATGTGGTCCCATCTAGCACCAGGGCTAACCCACCATCTGCCAGAATACAGCCGCCATACACGTAATCTGGAGGTGCAATCATCGATCCCAAGGGACGAATCACTAATTCCTGTTCCCCGACAAGCTGGTTGACTTCCAAGCCTAATAGCCGATTCTGACACCGGATCAAAATCACCGACATTTTCGCAGTTTGCTCAACTAACGGGCGTTGAGAGGATAACACTAAGGTTTTCGGTTGAGGAATATGGTAATCTAACACCTCTGCCAACGAAAAAATCGGAATTAGTTGCTCATCCTTGCCAGTACCCCATCGCAGCACTTTCCCCTCATCCCAGCAGCGCAGTCGTTCCGGTGACGGGATAATGATTTGTTCGATCGCATCTGAGAGTAAAGCATAAGTTTGACCTCCCGCCTCCATCAACAGTAGCTTGGCGATGGTCAGATTTAGGGGGATTTGCAGCCGAAACGTCGTTCCATGATAGGGTTGAGAATATACCGTCACTGACCCTTGCAGGGATTCCACCTGAGAACGCACCACATCCATACCAATTCCCCGCCCGGATAAATCACTTAACCCGGAAGCGGTGGAAAAACCGGGTTCAAACAGAAACTCAGCCAGTTCAGCGGGTGACAATCGTCTGGCTTGTTCGGCGTCAATTAAGCGCTGTTCTACCGCCCGTTGGCGAATCTTCTCAAAGTTTAACCCTTGCCCATCATCCCGAACTTCAATCACCAAATATCGATTCTGGTGATAGGCATCAATGGCAATAGTACCCTGACGAGTTTTGCCGGATTCTTGGCGAACCTCTGGCGACTCAATCCCATGATCAAAGGCATTTCGGATCAGGTGCAGTAAGGGGTCATAAAGTTTCTGCACCACCACTTTATCCACTAATACTTCTGTTCCATCCATGTAGAGTTCCACAGATTTATTGTGGGTGACTTCTAACTGTTGTAACACTCGCGGAAACCGTCTAAATAAAGTGCCTAACGGTAACAGTCGCGCCTCCATCAAGGTATCCCGGATACTGGTTAACAGTCGCCGTTGTTTGTCAAAGGTTTGATTAAATTGACTGGCAAAAACTTCAATCGACTCCGTTGCTTCCGTCAGTTGGGCGGTATCATCCATCAGCGACTGGATTAAAAGCTGCGGTTCGTTATAACTATCCAGTTCTAACGGGTCAAAGTAATTGGGGATTGTTGTCTGGGGATTTTGCCAAGCCAATGACGGCTTTTCTTGAATCGCTTCTCGGCGTTTTCTTCCCCTGAGATTCATCCGTTTTTGTTGCGATCGATGCAATTGACGGTCATGCCAATCTTGCAATTCATCCAAGAGTTGTTGATGCTGTTGCAGCCGAGTTAATACCAAACGCACCGCTGATTGCAATTGCTCATCCTGGAGAGATTGGCGATTTTGGTAGGTTAAGAGTTCCCCAACGGCATAATTCAAATGTTCTAAATGATCAATATTCACCCGCACCGTTTGTGGCTGCGTTTCCGGAACCGATTCTTGTTGTACCCGTGCCGAAGGTAAAACATAATCCATTAAGGGTTCTTCCGCCTCTACTGGAGGAGTCGGTACAGATTCTGGGATTGAGTCCTGAAAATTATTGGCTGGAGTTTTGAAGACGGGAAACACTTCTTCGGATTCCGATTCAGATTCTACCGGAACATCCTCCTCCGTTGTTGATTCGGAAACCGAGATATTTCCCCAAACACTATCCAATAAGTCAGCCGAATCGGGTTCCTCAACCCCTTCTGTCTCCGGTTCGGATACACTATAATCCTCATACTCATTGATATCGATATCCAGTAAAGGCGTCAAATCCGTCGCATCCAGTTGAAAATCTGCCGAATCAGTGATCGGAGGTTGCGAAAACTCCTCATTGGGGTAAGCTGAATCCGCCGCGTATGCATCAGACGCCGCCAACTCTTCATTAACCTCTGAATCACTCAGATCCGCTTCCCAGACATTCTCTGGCGCGGCGGCTGGCGCAGCATCCTCTAGATCACCATCTACCACACCCGCCAATTCTTGCAGCGATTGCGAGGGTTGACCCCCTTGAGTGCGATCGCCATTCAGCACCGCCTTTTGTCCCGCCTGGAAGTCAGCTAGGGCGATCTGAGTAATCATTTCCGCCTGATCCGGATAATTCTCCAACGCCGCGATCGCACTACTAGCAATTGCCGCAAACCCCGGTAAATTCATCGATTCCGCCACACCCAGCAACACCTCCGCCTGCGATCGCAAGGTATCCGCCATCACTGACGGATCATTACTCGCCAAAGCCTCAGTAATTTGGTCTAACCGCTGACTCACCCCCACTTCAAAAATAGATTGGGTGACATCAAATCCCAACTCCAACGAACTCGGAATATTCGCTTGTTGGTCAAAACAATCACCCAGCTTTTCCTGCAACTTCGCAAACACCGCCGCCGTGCGATCGAGAACTTCCGCCTCATTAATCTTTCCCCCCATCACTTCCGCCGTCAGGGGTAGCCGCAGACATTCATAGCCTTCAAACAGTAACGCCTCCACCTCCGCATCAATCACCACATCGGGATTAAACAGAGTTTTAAAGATATCCTCCAACGAGTGAGCCACTGTTTTAATCGTTTCCAACTCCACACTCGCCGCCGCCCCTTTTAGGGTGTGAGTGGTTCGCATTAAGTGATGAACTTTATTAACACTAAAATTAGCCCGTAGATCGAGTAATTCTTGTTCGATAATACCCATAAGTTCTGGCGCTTCTTCCAGAAAATAGTGGTAGCTTTGTTCACGAATATTTGGATCATTCATAGGAAAACTGTTGGATTGTGAAGGATGTAGGGGCGGGTTTAGGGACTTTCTGTTGGCGATTGATAGTAACCTTGGTACAAAACCCGCCCTGACTAAGTGTTGAGTGTTGACCCAACGCTAGGCTCAATAATTCTGGTTTGTAGGGGTGGACTGAAGGAATGACAAGGCATCTAAAACCTTTTAAAATCAGGCTTTGAGCGACATTAGTATCTCCAAAGATGAAACCTTATTGATATCCTTATTTACAGATGAAGACCACCCGATGAGATATAGTCAAGCGAAGCGTTGCGCGGGGGGTATGGGGGAGGCGCTCGTCCCCCATCGGGGGGTCTGGGGGGCTGGTCCCCCAGAGACAAACTCCTATTTTTGACCCTATCTGTGACAAAAAGAAATGGGCTAAAAGCAGGATGGATAAACACTTCAGCGAGTAGGGTTGGGTTTAGAGGCGGGTTTACTCACACCTAGGTAAGATAAAAAACGATAATCGTCAAACCCGCCCCTACAACGTCAATGACAAAGGACAAATGACCAATGACAAAGGACAAATGACAGACTATTCAACCTTGAACTGATCCGCACTCATTTGCAGATTTTGCGCCATCGTCAACAAACCTTGGAACGATGACGACATCTCCGTCGAATTCTCCACCGTTTGGTTAGCAATCGTCGCCACCTGAGTCATGGTTCGGGTAACCGACTGCAACTCCTGACTCTGAACTTGAGTCGCTTGGGTAATTCCCGCTACCACCTGACTAATCTGACTCGTAGCTTCCACGATCGCATACAAATACTCCCGCGCTTCGTTGACTTGGTTTGTACCCGATGCAACCTGCTGAATTCCCGTTTCCATAACCGATGACACCTCAGCCGTACCCATCTGGATTTCCTGCACCAATTGGGCAATCTCCGTCGTCGCTTCCGCCGATTGACGCGCCAGAGAACGGACTTCATCCGCAACCACGACGAACCCTCGTCCATATTCACCAGCGCGGGTGGCTTCAATTGACGCATTTAACGCCAACAACTGGGTTTGAGTCGTAAAGTTACTAATCAAATTCACCACTCGCGATACCTTCTGCGTCGATTCACTCAAACGCTTCAGCCGCTTACTGGTTTCCGCCACGGTTTCCCGGATATCCATAATCCCATCCACCGTGCGGTTCATCGCCTCATCCCCGGCTTGAACCGTTTGGTTAGCGCGTTGCACCGCTTCTTCCACCTGTTGAGCGCTAGCCCCCACCGCTTCAGTGGTATTCACCATCATCTGAATCTGTTCCAAGGTGTTTTCCAGCGCCTGGAACTGACGTTGGGCTTGTTGGGCTAATCCTGCGATCGCGGTTTCACTGGCTTGGGAGGTTTGTGCTACTTGGCGAGAGGATTGCTGCACCTGTTGTATAATCGCCCGCAGACTTTGCAGGGTATTGTTATAGGCATCCGCCACCGTTCCCACTTCATCTTCGGTAATCGGCGCTCGTACCGTCAGATCCCCTTGTAACGCCGGACGTACCGCCATTAGCAGTTGAATCACCCCCTGTTGTAATTCTTCCTTCGCCGCTTTCTCCCGTTGCGCCGCCGCCATCAATTGCTGGGACTGTTCCTGAACTTGTTCCAAGGATTGCGCTTGCTGGAGAGCAATCCCTAACTGAGTTGCCATCTGCGCCAAAAGTTTAACCTCGCCCTCTTCCCAGGTGCGGGGTTCACTGTTTTGATACACCCCCAGCAATCCCCACAGTTGTTCCCCTTGGAATAGGGGGGCGATGATGTAAGCCTTCGCTCCCCACTGCTGCAACAGTTCACGAGTAAATGTCAACTCCGTGGCTTGAGTGATATCGTTAACCGCACTGGTCTGATTTTGGCGATAAACACCACCCTCACTTTGTTGCAACACCGGATCACTCACCTTTGCCAGTTGGGAACCGACAACCTTGACGTAGGAACCCCCGACATCTTCAAGCACAAATTCCCCACTCCAATCGGAATTAAAGCGATAAACCGACACCCGATCCGCATTCAGCAGCAGTCGCAGTTCCTGACTCGTCGCCTGTAGGAGAACCTCTGGGTTTAAGGTTCCTTTCTGCAAGCGTTCAGCAATCCGTTGTCCGGTTTTATACAGCAGGTTGATAAAGTTACTTTCCCGTTTCGCTAACTGGGCGAATTGATCTGACTGCTGTTGCACCTGTTCCAAGTAGTAGAGGCGTTGTAATGCCGTTCCTACGCCTTGAGCGAGTTGGGTCAATGCAGTGATTTCGGTACTTGTCCAATGGCGAGATCCACTATTTTGATAAGCACAGAGGATTCCCCATAACTCATCAGCCACGAAAATCGGGGCGAGGGCGTAAGCTTTGACCTCAAACTGTTCTAAAATTTCAACGTGACAATCGGAGTGACCCACGGTATGGATATCATCCACGGCAAAGCTTTCCCGATCGCGATAACGACCCCCTTGAGTTTCTTGTAAATAGGTGTCTTCCCAGACGGTGCGGATATCCGGACCCACTAACGGCGTCCAACCCGTAGCCACTGACTCCGCCACAAACACACCACTCCAATCCGGTTCAAATTGGTACACCGCCGTGCGATCGCACTTGAGTAGTTTCCGCAGTTCACGAGTGGATATGTTGTAGATGGTGGCGATATCCTCGCCATAGCTCAACTTAGTCAGAACACTGGATACCGTTTCCTGAGTTTGGGCAATCGTCGCGAGCTGCGTGGATTGGTCTTGTAACTGGTGCAGGTACTGGGATTGTTTTAGGGCGATAGACAATTGATACGCCACCTGCTTGACAAATTCCACTTCTTGGTTTCTCCACTTGCGTGGACCACTGCACTGGTGAATACAGAGTAATCCCCACAATTCGATCCCTTGCATAACAGGGGCGACCAAATTCCCGCGCACTTGGAATTTGGAGAGGGTATCAATATAACAGGGCGCTAAATTGGCGTGATGGATATCGGCAACTGCCCAAACCCGTCCCTTACGATAATTTTCCGCATGTTTTTCGCCAAAGCAATGGTCATCAACTTTGATCGACATCGAAGAGGGGAAACCAGCGACGACCCGTTCAGACACCATTTCTCCCTGATCAAACCCCGATTCGGGATCAAAGCGATAAATCCCCACGCGATCAGCCCCCAAAAAGGTTTGTAGTTCCCCACAAGCCGTCTGGAAAATCTGATCCAAGTCTTGAGATTGGCTAATTTTGCTGATAATTTGAGCCGTGACTCGTTCCAAGTCGGCGGTTTTCAGCAGTTGCTGGGATTGGGTTTGTAATTGCTGCAAATAATCGGCTTGTTGCAACGCCACGCCCAGTTGAGACGCCACTTGTTTGAGCAAGCGCACTTCACCGTCTTCCCAGTGGCGTGTCCCTGTGTTTTGAAAGGCACTGAGTAATCCCCAGAGTTTGTCTTCTTGGAAGATAGACACCACCGCGCAGGATTTGACGCCATAGTAGTCTAACGCCTCAACATGACAATCCGTCAGCGTACCATCGTGAACATCGTCTACCACAAACGGTTCATTGTCCCGGAAGCATCCCCCGTGGTGTTCGTTGAGATAGGGATCTTCCCAACCACTCCCGACTAATTTAGGAAATCCGCCCGACTCGGATTCACAGATAAAGTCACCGAAATAGTCCTCCCGGAACTTATAAATCGTCACCCGTTCTGCATTTAGCAGTCGCCGCACTTCCTGAGTGGTGGTTTCAAACACCTTGTCAATGTTGAAGGGTTGACGAATCTTATCCACGACTTTGGCTAACGCCCGTTCGCGTTCCGCCTCTTTCGCCTGTTGTTCAGATTGCACCTGAATCTGATGCACATATTCGGCTTGTTGTAGGGCGACACCGAGTTGGTTGGCAATTTGTTTGAGTAATTGGACTTCGCCTTCTTCCCAATGGCGGGTACTGGTGTTTTGAAAAGCACTGAGTAATCCCCACAGCTTTTGCCCTTGGAAAATCGAGACAATGGCGCAGGATTTAACGCCATAGTTTTCTAACGCTTCGACATGACAATCGGTGAGATTGGCGGTATAAATATCATCGACCACCAAGGCTTCATTATCGAGAAACCGTCCGCCTCGATGTTCGTTGAGATAGGGATCTTCCCAACCACTGCCCACGACTGGAGGAAATCCTCCGCTTTGGGATTCACTGACAAAATCACCGAAGTAATCGTCGCGGAATTTATAAATGGTGACGCGCTCAATATTCAGGAGTTTACGCACTTCTTTGGTGGTGGTTTGGAAAATCGTCTCTAAGTCTGTAGTTTGACGAATTTTCTCAATCACCCGGGCGATGGTGCGTTCCCGTTCCGCCGCTTTTGCTAATTGTCCAGTTCGCGTTTGTAAACTGTTCAAATATTCGGCTTGCTGAAGCGCCACACCAAACTGACGTCCGACTAATGCCAGTATATTCAGTTCTGAAGTGTCCCATTGACGCGGACCTGAGTTTTGGAAGGCGGCGAGTAATCCCCAGAGTTTATCTCCTTCAAAAATGGGCGCGATCGCATACGCTTTTGCCTCAAATTGTTCCAACAGATCGATGTGACAGTCGGTTAACCCAGCGGCGTAAATATCATTCACGCCATTGGTTTCTTCGTAGCGATAACGTCCGCCTCGGGTTTCTTGGAGATAGGTATCCTCCCAAACTGTTTGGATATCCGGACCAACTAAGGGAACCCAGCCAGGAGCAACGGATTCGGCGATAAATTCCCCACTCCAATCTGGATTAAACCGATACACCGCCACGCGATCGCACTGGAGTTGCTGACGGATCTCCCGTGTAGCGCTGCTAAAGACTTGGGGAATATTTAGCGATCGCAATATGTTCTTGAGGATTTTCGCCGCGACTTGACCGACAATTTTGGTATTTTTGTTTTGGCGGCGGAGTTGGCTAAATAGTTCTCCCGGTTGCAAGTTAAGAGCCAGTTCCGTTGTCACCTGATACAGCAGGTTAATCTCGGAGTCTTGCCAAGTGCGGGTTCCGGAACATTGCTGAACAATTAGTAACCCCCAGACTTGTTTACTGAACAGAATCGGTAAACTTAAGCTGGCTTTAACTTGAAACCGTTTCAGCAGTTGCAGTTGATAGGGACTGGTTACACCTTGATACAGATGACTCAGCGTCACAACCTGTTGCTGCTGATATTCGATTTGACTGTTGGCGCCAAAGGTTAAGGCGGGTAAGGATTCACCCACACAGGGAGTATACCCCGCAACCAGGGATTCGGCACGAACCACGCCCTCGGTTTCCGTCTTAAATTGATAAATCAGGACGCGATCCACTTGGAAATGCTCTCGCACTTCAGCCACAGTGGTTTCCAGCAGCGTATCAACGGTTTCAATCGTAGACGCACGACGCATCCGTTGAGCAACCGCTAACAGCCACTGGCGTTGTTCCTGAAAATAGGTTTCGATATTGACACCCATCTCTGGCTGAGATTCATCTGTCACGCGATCGCCATTACTAATTTTATGAGCGGAATCGTTCTCCGCATCAGGGTTGAGTACTTGTTTGGATTGTTCGAGTTCTTGCATAATTCGATGTGTCTAGTCCTAATAGATCTGCGATCTGCGATCGGAAAAAATGGGGAAAGTGAGGAAGATAGAGAAAGTAGAGTTTTGACCCTTTATTCCCTAGTCGGACATGGTTTGTAGGGGCGGGTTTAGAAACTTTTTTATCGCTATTGATGGTAACGTTTGTGCAAAACCCGCCCTCATCGCCCCTATCTCCCTCATCTTCTTCATTTTTCACTCACGATGCCTTTGCCACAGGGGATAGTGGCTAATGGCATTAACATTCAAAACGATGCCCTGATCTTCAGGGAGGGAACCCAGAATAAACGGCAACAGTTTAGGTGGAAATACACCCGGAACAGCAGGCTGCAAATGTTGCAAATTGTGGTATTCGATGTCATTAACTTGGGAAACAACCAGTCCGATCGATTGCTCATTCACCTGCACCACTAAAACCACCAAAACATCAGCCAATTGCCCTTGTTGGTCTAACGATAAATAGCCCAGCAACTGGCTCAGATCAACCAGCCAAAGCATATCGCCACGCCAGTTGCAGATCCCTAAAACACAACCGGGCATTTCCGGAACAGGCAGAATGTCTCTTACATTTACCCGTAGCACTTCCCCAATTTGTTCCAAGGGCAATAAGGCACTATCTTGGTGACTCAGAGGAAAGCGAAGTAACCGTCGCTGTGTTTCCGGAGGTAAAGGTTTAAGGGTGAGTGAATCAAGACTCGTGGTTAATAGGATTGAGTCAAGTGAATTTGTCATATTTTAGGGAACAGGGAACAGGGAACAGGGAACACCTCGGCTTCGCTCGGTGTGTCACAGGGAACAGCTAAACCAACGTAAATTTATTAATGATTTTCATTAATTCCTGTTGGTCTACGGGTTTAGACATATAGGCATCAGCACCCAGCATTGACCCCCATAATTTGTCAGCTTCCGTTCCTTTGGTCGAACAAATGACCACAGGAATTTTTTTCGTGTCGATGTTGGTTTTAATCTCGCGGCAAAGTTCAAAGCCACTTTGACCCGGTAAAATAACATCGAGAATCACTAAATCAGGTTTTTGAGCTTGAAGTTTTCTATGCGCTTCCTCTCCACTTGTCACACTAATCACGTTAAATCCGGCTTGTCTTAAATAACGAGTTAGCACCTGGGTTTCGGTTACACTATCTTCCACTAAAAGAACAGTTGTCATAGTTAATCCAATGTTTGCGATACACAACCTTTGCAGTTTTTTGTTCAGTCATAAATACTGAACACTATTTAATTACTCATCGATATCGATTTGGTCGGTAAATACTTCTGCAAAGTACTCAGCACTTTTTGTTGAGTAATCGGCTTTGGCAAAAACCCAGAAGCCCCGACCATCTTGGCACGCACCCGGTCTACAATGCCATCGTTTCCGGTCAGAATAATCACGGGAATATTCTGAAAAATCGAAACACGACGAATTTGAGAACAAATTTCATAACCATTGGCGACAGGCATCACCAAATCCAGGAAGATCAGATCCGGCTTGTTTTCTAGAAGCTTAACAAGGGCTTGCACTGAATCCTGGATTGAGACAAACTTGTAACCCGCTTCCTCTAAAATATAACCCATCATTTGAGTGTCAATTCGACTATCATCAATGTAAGCAATTACCGCATTTGCTGATTTAGAGGAGGATGACGGGCGAGAAGACTTTCGTGATGTAAGTTTGCCATTTTCATTAGATTTATCCTCAACAACTTGGCGAGGTAAAATAGAACTCTTAAAGTCCTCAACTTCAATTAATCCAATTAAATTTTTCTGAATATAAGGGGCAATCGAGTGAGTTAAGGGCAGAGGACTTTGTTTTAACTTAACCGCTAAATCCCGAAGCGTTTGTTTCCCGTCCGCAAACGCTGTTAGATTGCGATAAGCAGAGGGGGATGTCTGCTGGCGTAACTGATCTGCCTGCAAAATTTTGGGGGCAAGATTCGGTGAAATGTCAGCTAAACCCGCTTTTTGCCAAGCTTGCCAATCCTGAAAAACTTGCTGCCAAACGCGCTCCGCTCTTACCACAACCCACCCTAAATCGATGGAATCTTGAGGAATAACTCGGTAGCTTAGATAAATCCCAGAATGATAGTTTTGTTGTTCGCCAGCTTGGATAATATCAAAAAGAACCTCGCTGGTATGACCTTCAACCAGTGCTGCCATTTGTCCCAGAGGGATTTGTCCTTGTTTCACTTGTATGGCTAATGATTCATAATCTTGATATTGAATTAGCCCTCCTTTTTGCGCCACAGCATTAACAGCCACCGAAGGACAATGCAATGATAGCTGACGAAACCAACGACGTACAGGATGTACCTTACTGTGACAACCAATCAAACTGCCGACACTAAAGAATAGCTTCCATTGCTGTTGTTGGGGATTAGTTATGTTGAAATCCAACTGACCTGTAAATTGCTGACTTGCACAAGTTTGAATGCGTTTTAGCAGTTCCTCCGTGGTAAAGACAACATCATGTTTTGTTATAGGCCAATGAGTTGAACGAACAGATAAAGGGGCAAGCATTTTGGTTTATAATTGGTCTCACTATTTTTGACATTATAGTTAGTCATCACCCTCAAAAAACGGATGAATTTTTCTACGGAAAATTTAAAATTAGCTTTTCTCGAATGCACTAGATTGGCTCTATTTATACTATTAGGCATTTTATGGTACACTAGCTATATAAATAGCTGGTTTAATTGTAGCTTATTAAAAAGCCAAAATGTCAATACTAAAACTCAAAAATATTTAATTTTGCTGTTTTTTATTTTGTTTTAAAATAAAAATAACAGCCAAACAACTACCTGAATATACCTGTACTAATCCTGTACGCTGTACTAAAAAACATTAAAAATTCTCGAACATTACTGTTGCATTTTCTTTTATATCACCCAACATCAATCGTTAATTTTAATTGTCCCCACCGACTTAATACACAGTCTAATGAAGTTTTAGCGTTAACCTTAATCATGCCCAATAATTTAGGTAGGGCTTAAAGTCACTTGAAGTCATCGGAAAACCGTTCCCTGTTCTCTCCCCTCACCACAATAGTTAGGGCTTGCTGCATAAGTGTGTAAGGTAGACTAGATAGGGGTTTCAAGCCATTTTTTGACCCAACAAGTGCAAGGTTTTTACACTACCACTCTCTTGCATCCTGGAATTTTTGCCAACATCAGCGCCGAATTTTCACTCGACAGAGGGTTGAAACCAATGACCATTGCCTATTGCCTAGTGCCTCTCCCCACCACAAGAGTTATTCAGCAGACCCTACTTATGTACACTCGCTGAAACCTTGATGTGGCGTGGGTTTCAGCCTATCTCTTGTCATATTGCAAAAATACCGCGATACGTTCCTTCTTCAGCAGGCTCCGCCAACGCGGTATTTTTGCAAGGGCTACTTATGTACGATTTTTGAGGAGTTG
>NZ_JAVJTO010000047.1:0-121013 GCF_040220235.1 Coleofasciculus sp. B1-GNL1-01 | reverse complement strand
TCTGAGTCGTCGAAACCTTTACCTGGAGTAGGTTTCGAGCATTTTTGACCGACACTGAATTTTGACAGAGTGTTGAAAGCCTTATTCTACGGTTAATCCAGGGTGTATGAGCCTTTGGGCAATTGTGGTGAGAAATCCGGGATTGATTATTGATTGACTCCGTACCTCCGTCAATCCGCTCCCTATCTCCACCTTAGACATTGTGGGTACTCACCTGCGGCTCGATACAACCCGCTCGTCTTGAAGGTGGAGACTTCCGCGTCACGTTAAATTATCACCTCTGAAGCTTTTCTCTGGAAAGATTAGCTATAACAATCAAAACTTAACACCAAATAAATTTTTATTAAGTAATTAAGACGTTATTTGAGAGACCTAAATTCTTAGGCTTATTTAAATCTTAATCATTGTCAAATCAATAGGCTTAGGCAAAATCAAAAGGGCGGTTCGCTCTCGCGTGAAAAACCGTCAACTCAGGCTACCAAACTGGTGGCGGGTTGACCCAAGTCTTGATGACAGAAGCTCTCAGCTAGGGGGCTACCGCAATATATTTTAAGGACTCACGCCCCAAAAAGTATATTTTGTTACAGAAATATCCAGCCAAAAAATCGAAGATTTGAAAATTTCCTAAAGATAATGAACCCAGTTATTGAGAAGAATTGAGGCTCTTGACTATCTGGCAAGTTATTTGTAGGGTTTTGTCTAACGTAGACAAGCCAACTTACCAAACTCCCGATTCCTTAATCAGGCAGCAACGTTATAAGCTGGCACGTAAACCAAAGAAAATAGGCACAGAGTTCTGTCATACTTAGGTACTTATCCCTCTTCTAAGTCAGACTTCCAATGACTTTATTTACCGCTTCTTAGCTCAATGTTAGGATGTGTTCCACCAGAAATACAGGAAAGAGAACGAAATGATGTCTAGACGAACGTTCGAGAAAACTTTCGACCGAAAAAAGTCTCCCCCAAAAACTAGACAAGTTGATTTACCAAATGTTTCCCCCTCCTTCTGGGATTCTCCCTATTTCGATCCATTGAAAACCATCGCTAGATCCTTTTCTCCCTACTGGCTGGCTTGTATTCCCCTAACAGCAATTATTGTCGTGGTTTGGAATACGGCAGCCATTGCTCAAACGGAGGCAGTTGACGCCGATGCCATTGCCCAACTTCAGGGAACCTTAAACGCCATCTGGGTATTGATTGCTGCCATTCTGGTAATCTTCATGAATGCCGGATTCGGTATGCTGGAAACCGGATTCTGTCGTCAGAAAAATGCGGTTAACATTCTCTCCAAAAACCTGATTGTCTTTGCCCTAGCAACCATTGCATTTTGGGCAATTGGGTTTTCCTTCATGTTCGGTGCAGGAACTGGATTTATTGGTTTGGGTGGATTTTTCCTAACTAGCACCGATCCGGGTACTTATGGACTTGATCCATTCCCTACAGGCTTACCGATATCCGTGTTTTTCCTGTTCCAAGCTGCCTTCGCCGGAACTGCTGCCACCATTGTTTCGGGTGCGGTTGCTGAACGGATTAGGTTTATTGACTTTCTCGTTTTCAGTCTTTTGTTGACGGGAATCTCCTATCCGATTACCGGACATTGGGTCTGGGGTGGTGGTTGGCTAGGAGGCATGGGCTTTTCCGACTTTGCTGGCTCAACCGTGGTTCACTCGGTTGGTGGTTGGGCGGCGTTGATGGGAGCAGCCTTTCTTGGACCCCGTGAAGGGAAATATAGAGACGGTCAAATCAATGCGATTCCCGGTCACAATATGAGTATTGCCACACTAGGATGCTTGATTCTCTGGATCGGCTGGTTTGGATTTAACCCTGGTTCTCAGCTAGCTGCCGATGCCGAAGTTCCCTACATCGCAGTAACCACAAACCTTGCTGCTGCGGCTGGCGGTATTGCTGCCACGATTACCTCTTGGTTAAAAGATGGTAAACCTGACCTATCGATGATTATTAACGGCATCTTAGCTGGCTTAGTGGCGATTACCGCCCCCTGTAATGCCGTTTCCTATCTATCAGCCATCATAATTGGTCTGATTGGGGGCATTATCGTGGTTTTTGCGGTTTCCTTCTTTGACAATATCCATATCGATGACCCCGTGGGTGCGATTTCTGTCCACTTAGTTAACGGGATCTGGGGCACCATTGCTGTTGGTATCTTCACCTTCGCTGAAAATGATGCGGGTCAACGACTCGGCTTGATTTATGGGGGAGGACTCGGTCAACTGGGTGTTCAACTGTTGGGTATCCTCTGTGTAGGCGGTTTCACCGTTGCATTTAGCTCCATTGTTTGGCTAGCTCTGAAAGCGACTTTGGGACTACGAGTACACGCCGAAGAAGAAATCCATGGCTTGGATATTAGCGAACATGGAATGGAAGCCTACAGTGGATTTGTTAAGGAATCCGATGTGTTGACCAGTAGCTCCTTTGGTAGCGTCAGTGGTAGTACGGCGGACATTCCTCGCGGCTCGGAAGTTTAACGGGAGCGCTTTTGGTTCGGGACGCTGGTTAATTTGTTAATACCATCTTGTCGGGGCAATTCATGAATTGCCCCTTTGTTATTGTTTTTGTGATCGGCAACAGTGGAATAGAACTACAATCTGATGAGAGAGCCGATGCTGAATCTAGACAAGTGTCCATAACCTCGAAAAGCTTTCCAACTTGGGCGGTGTTCTCCCTCGCTGTCAATGGCGTACTGGTGCTAGCGATCGCGAGTGTATTGCTGCGCCAATACCAAGGAGCTATCCCGTCTGCGGTTAGCCAGTCTCTAGCCACTGATGCGACTCCAGAAGCAGAAGCAACCCCTACCCCTGTCCCCGAACTCGGGCCCCGCCACCAGTTCAATTACCAGCAGTGGGTGGCGCTGCTGGAACAAGAAGCTGAGGTGATGGTGAAGCAGAAGCCGGAGGATTTAGCCATACTTTTGGGAGATTCTATCAGTCTCTGGTTTCCCAATGAGATGCTACCCACGCAACGAACCTGGCTAAATCAGGGAATTTCTGGGGAAACGACAGCCGGATTGCTAAATCGCTTGGATGTGTTGGATCAAACCCAGCCAGAGATCATCTTTTTGATGATTGGCATCAATGACGTCATTCGAGGGATCACCGATGAGACGATTTTAGCCAACCAACGGCTGATTATTCGCTACCTACGGCGCAATCATCCCCAAGCCAAAATTATTGTCCAATCGATTTTGCCCCATAGTGGGGAAAACGCCACCTGGGAAGGGCGCGATCGCCTCTTGGAAATCCCCAACAGTCGTATCTTAGAGATTAACCAGCGATTGAAAGCGATCGCGGAGTCGGAAGATGCCATTTACCTGGATCTCTATCCCCTATTCGCCGATACCGAAGGCAATCTGAAAATGGAATTGAGTACCGACGGCTTGCACCTAAATCCTCAAGGCTATTTAATTTGGCACTATGCTCTACAAGTTACGGATCAACTCGTTCTCGATGGCGGTTTGTGACGAGGGATGGGGAGATGGGGGAGCTGGGGGTGAGAATTCCCAATCAACGAATGACAAATGACAAATGACAAATGACAAATGACAAATGACAACTGACCCAACCGAATTCATTTTATGATCGAAGGGAATTAAGAATTGTATACACTCATCTGCTAGACAAGTTTCATGGATACAAAAGCCTTCAAACGTTCACTCCATAGTTCAGAAAACTATCACCGTAAGGGATTTGGTCACGATGCTGAGGTGGCGACTCAGCTTCAATCCGAATATCAAAGCAGCTTGATTCAAGAAATCCGCGATAATAACTATCGACTCAAACGGGGAAATGTGACCATTCACCTGGCAGAGGCATTTGGCTTTTGCTGGGGTGTGGAACGCGCTGTGGCTATGGCGTATGAAACTCGCCAACATTTTCCCACTGAGCGCATCTGGATGACGAATGAAATTATTCACAATCCCTCCGTCAATCAGCGCTTACAGAAGATGAACGTCAACTTTGTCCCCGTTGAGGATGGGACAAAAGACTTTACCGTCGTTGGTGCGGGTGATGTGGTGATTTTACCCGCCTTTGGTGCCAGCGTTCAGGAAATGCAACTGCTCAATGATAAAAACTGTAAGATTGTCGATACCACCTGTCCTTGGGTGTCTAAAGTGTGGCATACGGTGGAGAAGCATAAGAAGAAAGAATACACCTCCATTATCCACGGCAAATATAAGCACGAAGAAACCATAGCCACCAGTTCCTTTGCTGGGAAATATTTGGTGGTGCTGAATCTGCAAGAAGCCGAATATGTCGCCGACTATATTCTCAATGGTGGGAATCGGGACGAGTTTTTGGCAAAATTTAGCCGCGCCACGTCCGAGGGATTTGACCCGGATCGGGATTTGGAGCATATTGGCATAGCCAACCAAACCACCATGCTCAAAAGCGAAACCGAGCAAATTGGTAAGCTGTTTGAGCGGACGATGATGAAAAAGTATGGTCCAGTTCAGCTAAATCAGCATTTCCAGAGTTTTAACACCATCTGTGATGCCACTCAAGAACGGCAGGATGCAATGTTAGAGTTGGTGGAAGAACGGTTAGATTTAATGGTTGTGATTGGTGGTTTTAATTCATCCAATACCACGCAACTGCAACAAATTGCCATTGAACGGAAGATTCCGTCTTATCACATCGATAGCGCTGAGCGAATTGGTCCGGGGAATCGGATTGATCACAAGGTACTGCATCAAGATATGACGGTGACGGAAAATTGGCTTCCAGAGGGTGAAATTGTTGTCGGTGTAACGTCTGGAGCATCTACACCTGATAAGGTGGTTGAAGATGCGATTGAGAAGATTTTTGAGTTGAAAGCCACTCCGGTAGCTGTTTGATTTTGGTTCGGTTAGTGTATCGATTCAGTAACCCCAGTTAACGGTCAAAAGGAACAAGGTAGGGGCATGGCAGTGCCATGCCCCTACATATAGCTGATGTTTATTCAATCTCAATAGAGGTTGGTTGCGAATCGCTGGTTCCCGTTGTGGTCAATGGCGTGCGATACTCAGCATAGAGGCGATCTCGCCAGTCGAAGAAGGTTTGATACACGCTACTATCGGCTAAACCAGGAATACCTTTCCCTTTCAGGGAGTCAGGCAAATCCAGATAGGAACCTTCGGGAAATTTCAGCAGTAAACTAACCCCAGCTACGGCAAAATCAGCTAAACAGGGACTGTCTGTGACCAGATAGGGGCGATCGGACAAAATTAAGCTGAGGGCTTCTAAGTCTTGCTTCAGGCTGTCTCTGGCGTCTTTGAGAGCGTCTGCACTGCAACCGAAACCAATCCCCAAAACCTCAAATACTTCTGCTGGAACACCACCCAGAACGGTTTTGAAGAAATCTGGCGTATCTTTGGGTAAGACTGATGTGCGATAGCTGGGATTGTGACTTAATGCCCCATAAAAGACTTTACGACTTTTGACACCAATGGATTCATCCGCCCATTCTTCCATCAGCAAGCATTGGGCGCGTTGGTAGGGATCGGTGGGAATTAGGGGCTTGTCGGGATACTTGCGATCTAAGTACATCGCGATCGCAGTTGAATCAGCAATGACGGTATCCCCATCTTTGAGAACCGGGACTTGCCGTTGACCCGATAAGCGATACAAGTCTAGCTGTCCGATTCCGGGAGTGACTTCAATTTTGCGATAGGCTAGCCCTTTGTAATCGAGAATCAGCCGCACTTTTTCCGAAAACTGCGACATTTCAAATTGATACAGTTCCAACATGATTGATCTCCTTAGGGTTTAGTTTGATCGTTTGTCCTTTGTCCTTGAGGATTGCCTAAATTGAACCAATAACCCAGGACAGTAATGTGCAAAATACTAAGCCATTTGAGGTGTCAGGTTAAGTTCCAGCGCTTCTTTTGGCTGAGGGTCAATCACTTGAGTGGATAGGTTGTGCTGTGCCAGTTGCGATCGCAACTCCTCCAGACTACCAACCTGATTCAACAGGGAATCTAGCACTCCCTCGTACTGAACTCCACCTCCGGCGGCTGTGGGTAGAAACACTTGGGGTTGCACCCATTGTGCCAATTGCAGTGCGGTACGATGACCTTGGATAATCGGTCCAAGCACAGGTAATTCCAACGTCACCACGGGACTAATCACCACATCGATGGGAGCATACTCTTTTAACTGATCGGGTGGATACCCGTGAGGTTCATAATATAGACTTGTGCCACTCTCTAACTGTTTGACCAGATAGGCGTTTTCCTGCAAAAAAGGACCAATCGGTGCCCCTGGTAAGGCGCGGATTTCAATTTGGTCAGCGAGGGTGAAGGTTTGACCAAAGGCTAACGCCGTCACCTGAGTATAGCCCAACTCTTTTACCACCGTTGCTGCATTCTCTGAACCAACAACAGGGATAGTCTTGTCCAGCTTTTCTAGAGTGGGTCTGTGGGCGTGATCCTCTAATCCCTGGGACAGCAGAATCAAGTCTATCTGATCAGGAAGTTCATCCAAGGCTGGAGATTTGTCGCCTTTGAACAACCAGGGAAGATTGCTAAAGACTAAGGAATCCACAAGCCAGGGATCAATCAGGATGTGTTTTTGCCCAAGTTCGAGTAGCCAGCTATTGGCGCCGAAGTAGGTTAGGTGCATTGGCAGTCCGACTAATATAATTTCATCTCTACCCCACTATTGTAAAGTTTCGTGAAGTTTCTGCCCGTTGCCTGGGGGTGAGGGGGGGACGGCTGACTTGTCACGGCGTATAGTTTTGATTGTGTAGGGGCGGGTTTCACTACTATCTTGTCGATTGCACCCAGATGCAACTAAACCCGCCCCGACTTTATTTTTCGATTCAAAAGATCGGACATGGCGTATGATCTTTCAAGAAGTATGACAGATTACCTCTGTGACTGGGACTTGGTATCAGGTGCAAACACATGACGAATGACAAATGACAAATGACGAATAACGAATGTTAGGGTAGAGACAGATACAGGGAAATCTACCAAAAGCTAGTCGGAACTGTTAAGCATTTAAACTCTACCGTAGGGTGGGCATTGCCCACATCCATGTCAACTTAAGCTCAACCCCTCACCCAAGCCAGCCCTCACCCCCAGCCCCTCTCCCAAGCTTGGGAGAGGGGAGCAAGAAGGGAGCAAGAGGGCAGCAAGAGGGCAGCAAGAGAATCCGGTTCCTTTTCTCCCGTGCAAAAAAGCGATAGCATCCTCTGTCATCCCCCTATTGCTTTTCACCTTAAGTTGACACCAATGCATTGCCCACCAACGCTTAGTCAGTATCATTCATCGAGACTCAATGTAAATGCATGACAGCTTCCCGAAATTTCTATCCAAGAATTAATTAGCTGATTTTCCATGTCAACCTTAATTGAAAAATTACTTGCAGCAGGCTGGTGTTATGAAAGCAATCGACCCAGCCATAATCATGAAAAGACCGAAATCTATAAAGATTGGGAAATTATTACCTATCCGGAATTGGCATTACATTATCTGCCAACTGGAGAATATTTTATTGGTTCCACGAATCCCAGCTTAGGGTCAAAAGTCTCCCAAGCTAAAATTGGCGTTATTAAAGCGTTGATTGATTCATCGGACTAGAATCACACATCGATAAGATAGCGGTAAAATCGACAAATTGACACCAGTCGCCAAATCGCTGAAACCCTATAGTTTCCGTCGAGTGGTGTCGATGGCTTACTGGGAAAGGGTTTGAGAGCTATGTTGGGTTCAATTTTTGGGCAGATGGCGTATAATTTTATCAGTGGTGTCGATTCGGCGGCTGAAACCCAGTCTCCGTAAGGCTCCCTGAGCGAACTGTTCCCACTCGCTGGGAAAACAAGTTGAATGTAAACATGGAAATTGAGCCAACGGAATTAGTTTGAGAGTTCCCACTCGCTGGGAAAACAAGTTGAATGTAAACGTTGCCTTGATTGTCAGCCCTCCATTGTTTTGACCCAAGTGTTCCCACTCGCTGGGAAAACAAGTTGAATGTAAACCTTTCCCCTTTTGCTGTTGAGTAAGAGGGGATTCAATTTATCGAAACCCTAAGGGCACGGCAATGCCGTGCCCCTACCTGTTTCATGTCCTTTTTTCCTGCTCAAATTGGGACTGGCTGCAACAACCGGAAACACTTAAAAATAAACGGTTTGCCTACTTCAATGGTAAAATCTAAGCTGTTCGGCATTTAAACCTTAATGTCAATAATGGTGAAATCCTTGTAGTGCGTTAAGCGAAGCCATGCCGCAGGCTTTGCATCTTGCTCGCTACTAATACCCAATTTAAATGCATAACAGCTTATTCCCCTGACAAAGGACAAAGGACAAAGGACAAAGGACAAAGGACAAAGGACAAAGGACAAATGACCAATGACCAATGACCAATAACAACTAATAAGACCCTTTAAAAATACGCTCTTGCTGTTCTGGCGTAATCCAAGTCGCCCTAGCAAACTGAGTTCTTGGGGGTACGAACTGACCTTGAACTGGGTTATATTCCATCACTTCTCCCGTTTCAATTTCATACACCCAAGCATGGAGTTGCAATTTCCCCGCTTTAAGTCGAGATTGAATCACCGGATACGTGCGTAGATTTTCTAATTGGTTAAGCACATTCTCTTGAATAGAAGCATTGAGCAGGTCTTTCCCTTCGTAGCTTTGGTAATGTTCCTTAATAATTCGCCGCGTCGCTTCCGCGTGTTTGAGCCATTCGTAAACCATTGGCATTTCCTCTTCCAGCTTGCTGAGTTTCAGTAAGCCTTTCATCGCACCACAATGGGAATGACCACAAACAATCACATCTTCAATCCCTAATGCATGAATCGCATACTCTACGGCTGCACCTTCTCCGCCGTTCGTCGCACCATAAGGGGGGATAATATTACCCGCATTACGGATGATAAACATTTCACCCGGCTCAGTTTGGGTAATCAGATTGGGATCAATCCGAGAATCGGAGCAAGTAATAAACAGAACTCGCGGATGTTGTCCTTGAGAAAGTAACTCAAATAGCTCCCGGTGAGCTGTAAAGTAATTGGTCTGAAACTCATGTAGACCCTGGATTAACTGTTTCATCGATCAACTTTTGTGCAGACAAGGGGACATCATAGTCTATGATCCCACACAAGCGTAAGTTGTCACCTATTTAATTTGATCGTTGAGGCTGACAGGGGAATGGGGGAGATAGGGAAGATGGGGAACACCTCGACCCTTCGACAGGCTCAGGGTATCGCTTACCTCGACTCCGCTCGGTAACACGCTCGGTGTGTCAGATGGGGGAGATAGGGAAGATGGGGGAGATTGTAGAGACGTTCCGGTGGAACGTCTGGGAGATGGGGAAGATGGGAAAATTGTGTAGGGGCGGGTTTTACTACTAACATTTCGTTGTCATCCTGATATAACTAAACCCGCCCTGACCTAACCGTTCAATTCTCGCAAATTGACGAATGACCAATGACCAATGACCAATGACCAATGACAATATCTGCTATAGTTGCAGCAAATCTGGTGCATCGACTGAAATGACCATCAATCGCAACAACTGTCATGTCTGTACCGATTTATTTCTCGGCGCTAGCGAAAATTTTGATTAAGGCGAGGTATGTTAACCCTCAGCAGATGGAGGAAGCGATCGCGCTCTTTTTACAATGGAGCGAATCTGTCCAACAACAGTCTACCGCTAAAGGCTCACGACGCACAACTCAATCGCCCCACCAACGCGCCGCTATCCTGATTGAGATTCTCGAATCCCTCACCGAGTCTCAAATCCCACCCCATTTACGGTGTCAAGTTACCCACTTCTTTTTACCCTTGCCTCCCTTTGCTAAAAAATTGATTCAATCGGGTTATGTGAATCTGGAGCAAATGCGAACCGCCTTGAGGGAAAGTCGAAAGTCAGGAAGACCTCTGACTAATGTTATTGAATCAATTACGGGTCGTCAGTTGCCACCCGACTTATTGCGCCAGTACAAGAAACAACAACTCTTTGAACTCAAAATACTTTACGGTGTTGAATCTCTTGATCCCGAACGGAGTGAAATTTCCAATCAAAAAATTAAGGAACTCATCGAACGCCTAATTTCTAGTGATATCTGTAGTCGCTATCGAGTACTTCCTCTATCGCAAACGGAGACTCAACCATCATCCCTACTTGTCGCCATGGTTGATCCTGATAATTTAGACGCTCAAGATGATTTGAACCGGATTCTGCGCCCTCAAGGAATTAAATTACGACGGATGGTGATTACCCAGGAAGACTATCAGCATCTACTGAATCAATATCGCGATCAAAAGTTGGCACAAGAGAAGAAAGAAGAAGCAGCAAAACAGACTGATATAAGCCGAGATCTTGATGATCTAGATACAGTCTCTGATGCACCCGAAGAAACTGAGACAGATTTATCTGAACCATTGAATGAAAGCGGTGGCGATCCCGTTATTAATCTCGTCAATAGAATTTTGGCTAAGGCATTGCAAGATGGAGTCTCTCATATTCATATCGAACCTCAACAAGAGTACTTAAGGGTGCGCTTTCGGAAAGATGGAGTCCTACACCAAGCGTTTAACCCTCTCCCCAAGACAATCAAAAATGCAATTTCTGCTCGCTTCAAAATTATGGCATATCTTGACATTACTGAACGGCGAATACCACAACAGGGTAGAATTCGGCGCATGTTTCAAGGTCGCTTTGTTGATTTTAGGGTTAGCATTCTACCCAGCCGTTATGGAGAAAGAATAGTTCTAAACATAGTAGATGATTCCAGTACCAAGATTGGCTTAGATATTCTTATTACCGATACAGATACCCTAAAGATTGTTAGAGATATGAAAAGTTGTCCCTTTGGACTGATTCTGGTCACTGGACCTACAACTTCAGGGAAAACAACGACTTCATTTTCGCTCTTAGCAGAACAGAATCAGCCGGACATGAATATTTTGACAATTGAAGATCCAATTCAGTATTCGTTACCTGGCATTACTCAGGTTCAAGTTCAGCACAACTTTAATCTTGATGTTGTGAGTAACTTGGAGTCTATAATCAGTCAAGATGCTGACGTCATTCTTGTTGGTAAAATTCAAGATAAAAAAACGGCAATTATGGCGACCAAGGCAGTGATGCAAGGACATTTAATTATCACTGAATTATATACAAAAGATACGGTTAGTGCAATAATGAACTTAAAGGAGCTTGGGGTAAATCCTTGGATACTCTCTGAAGCACTCCTAGGAGTCATTGCCCAGCGATTGCTGCGGCGAGTCTGTTCCGATTGTCGTATCCCCTATCAACCAAACTCCTCTGAATTAGAGCGATTTGGTCTATCTGCATTAAGTCAGGAGCAATGTACGTTCTATAAGGCAAATACTTTGCAACCTGAAGAAATTATTGAGGCGAGAGTTAAAGGAACACTTTGCCCCAAATGTCATGGAATAGGTTACAAAGGGAGAGTGGGTGTCTATGAGGTCTTGCGAAATAGTGAGCAGATACAACGTTTAATTCGGGAAAATGCACCAGAACATTCCATCAAAGATGTTGCCATCCAACAAGGAATGAAAACCTTATATAACTATAGCTTAAATCTTGTTAAACAAGGAGTTACCACATTCGATGAAGTGAAACGAGTCACCTGGAATGATGCCGTTTTAGCCGATGAAATTAATTGTAGAGATAAAACTGATTCTTTGGGTCGTTTAAATAGACGTTCTCTCGATTCTTGGCAGAAACTTGAGCAACTCGAACAACAACTGGAAAATCTGACTCGTCAGTATCAACAATTAAAACAAGAGTTAGAACAGTCTGAGAAGTATCAGTAAGCTGGTTTCGTAGTAGGAACTTTAGTGCCAGAAGCGCTAAAGCGCTGACTACAAACTATAAAGTCAGTGCCATTCGCCTTAAGTTGACACGGACGCACGTCGGTCATTAGTGTCAACTTAAGCTTAAAACGAAAGCAATACCTTGATGCTAACCCCACCCTAACCCTCCCCTTATCAAGGGGAGGGAACATTTCCTCTTAAGTTGACACGGATGCACGTCGGTGCGCCCCTACAGTACGTATGTCTTTTTGTTATAGATTAATTACTCTAATGGCAATAAAATTTCAAATGTTGTACCTTTTCCTAACTGCGACTGCATTAACAACTTTCCATCATGTTTCTCTGTGACAATTTGATGAGTAATCGCTAACCCTAATCCTGTCCCTTTTCCAACTGGCTTAGTCGTAAAGAATGTCTCAAATATCCGCTCTTGAATATCGGGTGCTATTCCTGAACCATTATCACTAATTTTTACCAAAACCCAGTCCCTTTTATCCTGTTGCACCAGGCGAGTATTAATTTCAATCTGAGGCTGCCATGAGCCAGACCCATTCCCAGCTTTTTCTGATTTTTCATTTAGCGCGTCAATAGCATTACTAATCAGATTCATGAAAACTTGGCTTAGTTGACCCGATGAACAATTCACAAGGGGCAAGTTCGCATAGTTTTTAATAATGTTAATTCCTTTCTTGAGGCGATTTGTCAAAATAATTAATGTACTTTCAATGCACTCATGAATATTAGCAGGCTGATGTCTTGACTCATCCATGTGTGAGAAGTTTTGTAGACTACCAACTATTTTGGTTAATCGTTCTGAGCCTAATTTCATGCTTTTCAGGATTTTCGGTAAATCCTCTAAGATAAAATCGAGTTCATAATCTTCTTTGAGTTGACTTAAATCTTCTGATAGCTGTGGAACTTCTGCGGCGTAGGCTGTCAAGAGTTCAATTAACTTGTCACAATAATCATCTAAAAATTCAAAGTTTCCGGTAATACACGCGACTGGATTCTTGATTTCATGAGCAATCCCCGCTACCATTTGTCCCAAACTTGCCATTTTTTCTGTTTGAATCATTTGAGCTTGAGTTTGATCATGCAAAAGCTGGGTAGTGAGTTCCTGAATTTGCGACTGAGCCACGAGTAATTGATGCACGTCTAGCAAGCGGTAGGTTCCTGACTCTAGTTCTACAATAATGGGTTCGTAAACAAATTTTGGTGTACGCTGAAGTGAGCGACGAGCCGCATCAACTATTTTTGTATCTCCTCTGAGGATTAAAACATCTGCATTGACAAAGCGGTATAACGAGTGCAGCGGACGTTTTAAGAACAGTTCTAATCCATAAGGACTGCTCATTTGTTCCAAAAACTGCCTTCGCGA
This sequence comes from Coleofasciculus sp. B1-GNL1-01, assembly GCF_040220235.1. Classification (NCBI taxonomy): domain Bacteria; kingdom Bacillati; phylum Cyanobacteriota; class Cyanophyceae; order Coleofasciculales; family Coleofasciculaceae; genus Coleofasciculus; species Coleofasciculus sp. B1-GNL1-01. The sequence goes on along the minus strand of NZ_JAVJTO010000047.1, from coordinate 107,848 downwards.
AATCATGCCGATCAATTTTCTATGTTGGGTGAGAATAACTCCGGGTAATAGAGGATTTAATTGGAACGATTGAGCCACGTCTCTACCGGGTTGAACCGACTCCACCTGAAAGTGATAGAGATTGAGTTCTCGGATGGTAGAATCCAACGTCAGATTAGCGGTCTCGAATTGAGGCAAGACGCATAATTCGGGGTAAAAGTCTTGGAGAGAAACCATAAACCTATAAAATTAAACCTCTAATTTGTATGTAAACTCACAAATCAGCTATTTGTCATTTGGTTTGTAAAATGATTTAATAGTTGGTTTGTACAAAATATTCTAGAAAATGAAGATGCCCTGAAACGTTAATATCGTTTTAAGAAACGATTAAACTTTAATAAAGATCAAGTGAACACGGGAAATTAATCCAATTTAAGTAGAGAATCCCTGATATAAATATAAAAGAGAGACGGTTGAAGTTATCCATCAGCATTAATGCTAACGGGTATAAACAATCACGCGATCGCGTCCGGCTGATTTAGCTTGATATAATGCAGCATCGGCGGCGGCAGTCAATGTTGTTGGCGATCGTTGTGGATTCGGAATAATACTGGCGACACCAAGACTCAAGGTAACCCGTTGACTCACCAAAGAGGTTTCATGGGGAATGTTTAAAGTCCTCACGGCTTCTCCAATCGCTTGAGCCACCTGAATTGCACCATCGAGAGGAGTCAGGGGTAAAATGACCACAAATTCTTCACCCCCATAACGCGCTACTAAATCGGCGGGACGCTTAACTTGACGCTGGATAGCCGATGCAACTTTTCGTAAACAGTCATCACCCGCTTGATGACCGTAAGTATCGTTGTAGTATTTAAAACAATCAACATCACACATAATTAGCGACAGCCAAGAGTTTCCCACACAATGTTGTTTCCAGCATGTTTGTAAATAGTCATCAAATCGCCGACGATTAGCAACCCCAGTCAAACCATCAGACTTGGCGAGTTCCTCTAGTTGCAGGTTGGCGACTTCTAACTCCTGATAAAGCTGCTTGAGTAACCGGGTAGCTAGTTCGTGAATATACAACTGAGCCACTAATAATTGATAGGCGTCTAATAGGCGGTAGGTTTGGGTGGTTAACTCCACAGCGATTGGTTCATAGAGTAAGGCGGGAGGACGTTCTAAACAATGACGTGCTGCTGTAACAATTTGGGTATCCCCGGTTAAAACTAACACCTCAGTCTGGGCAAAACGATATAATGATTTGAGTGGTCGCCGCAAAAAGAGTTCCAGTCCATAAGGACTGCTCATCTGTTCCAGAAACCGTCGCCGCGAAAGTATCCCCATAAATGTCCCCTGTTCAATTAAAATAACTCCTGGTAATACAGGGTTTTGTTGGAATATCTGAGCCACTTCCTCTCCAGGTTGAGACGCTTCAAATTGAAAATTATAGAGAGGTAATTCTTGCAGTGTCGCATTTACACTCAATTGTTTTATCTCTGGGTAAGATGTCTCAAGTTGCATAGATGGCTGTTGTATGGAATACATCGATGAATCCATAAGGGTTCTCTCTTCTCTCTAGCAACTGTTAAAATTAAAATTTTAACACCGATTTGCAAATAGTTCGGATTTAAATTATACATTTTTACTCAATAGATTTACATTAAGTTAAGCAAATAAAACAAGGTTAAGATTGGGTTATTAAAAAGTAATCAGTAGAAGACTAAACGGGTAGCAAGTCGGTTGGGTCAAGGTAAGAGACCCAACGCAACAAAGATAACAATAGTTGAAGGGTAAGATTTGTATTGCAGTGAACTACAGGTATGACAGACAAACAACACAACCCGGTTTAATTTTGTTGGCTTTCCTACGTTAACCCAACCGACAATAGTGAAAGCTGAATAAGTGCTGTGGTGAGGGGGAGCGGGGGAACACCGAGCGAAGCCGAGGTAAGCGTTCGACGGCTCGACTGAGCGCTCGCCGAAGTCCGAGGTGTTCCCTCATCTCAACCGCCAACTTGAATGAAAGTCCGACTACTTAGCAGGTGGGGATGTTAGCCTAGATCAACAATTGATGTTTCAAAAGGATTAGTTGTCCATTCATGTCATGAAGAAAGTCGTCGTCGGTCTATCCGGTGGAGTTGATAGTTCAGTTGCCGCCGCTACCCTACATCATCAAGGCTATGAAGTCGTTGGTCTGACCCTGTGGTTAATGAAAGGCAAGGGTCAATGTTGTTCTGAGGGAATGGTCGATGCGGCGTTTATTTGTGAGCAACTGGGCATTCCTCATCATATTGTGGATAGTCGTGAGGTTTTTCAGGCAAATATTGTCAATTATCTGGTTTCGGGGTATGAATCGGGAATCACGCCCTTACCTTGTTCCCAGTGCAACAAAACCGTTAAATTTAGTCCGATGCTCGCCTACGCACGGGAGACGTTAGGCATTGATAAAATTGCCACAGGTCACTATGCGCGGATTCGCTATGATGCCAAGAGCGATCGCTATCAATTGCTGCGGGCGGTAGACTCGAATAAAGACCAGTCTTATTTCCTGTACGACTTAAGCCAAAACTTACTCGCCGCCTCGATATTTCCTTTAGGCGAACTTGAGAAAACGCAAACGCGACAGCTTGCGGCTGACTATCAACTCAAGACGGCTGAGAAGCCCGAAAGTCAGGACTTGTGTTTGGTTGAGTCCCATGGTTCAATGCGGAAGTTTCTGGATCAGTATATTTCCCAAACCACGGGAGATATTGTTGATACTAATGGTAAAGTCTTAGGTCAGCATCAAGGAATTCACCATTACACGATTGGGCAACGCAAAGGACTCGGCATTGCTGCACCTGAACCATTATACGTGGTGGCGATTGATGCAGGGGCGAATCGTGTCATTGTAGGCGATCGCGCTAGTGCAACTCAACCTGATTGTACCGTGGGGCGAGTCAATTGGGTATCGATTCATCCGCCAACGACTCCAATTCAGGCGTCTGTGCAAGTCCGTTATCGCAGTCGTCCCGTAGATGTGACGGTTATTCCCCTAGACGGGAATCGGATAAAACTAATTTTTGATCAGCCGCAGTTTAGCATTACTCCCGGACAAGCCGCCGTCTTATATGATGGAGAAATGCTGCTAGGCGGCGGAATTATTGAACGAAAGCAGGATGCAGTGTAGAGACGTGCCATGGCACGTCTGGGATATGGGGAGTTGTTCTGTAGGGTGGGCATTGCCCACCTACGGTAACTATTTTGGCAATGGTTCAATCTGTCCATGAGTAGGCTGGGTTTCGTTCCTCAATCCAGCACATTCTCTAGGGAGCGTAGCCTTAAACCAAGGGCACGGCAATGCCGTGCCCCTACGGAAGAATTGATTGGGTAGGGGCACGATACCATCGTGCCCTGATTTAGATCTCCTCCTCGTATTCTGGTGGGCAATGCCCACCCTACGGTATATCAAAGGTTTTGACGCTCCCCAAATGCTTATTAAGCGTGCCATTTGACAAAGAACCTCTCAACAGCCACGATATAGCACTACGAGGATACATTAGGACATCAGTTAGTCCAAGAGGGAACAGTAAAGAATGTCCTAACCTGTCTTAGTACCGCTATAACTGGGTAAGCTGGACGAATGACAAATGACAAATGACGAACGACAAATGACAAATGACAAATGACGAATAATTGCCCAGAACCCATAAAGCAGATTATTTTAGAGGTGCAGTTGACGCAATAAAGGAAAAAACATTGAGTAAGCATTCGGATGGAATCGCCCCTCATGGGGGTCAACTCATCAATCGCATTGCCTCAGAACAACAGCGATCTGAATTTTTAGAGAAAGCGGATTCCCTACCCAGGGTGCAACTTGATGCCTGGGCAGCATCTGATCTAGACTTAATCGCGATCGGTGGATTTAGTCCCTTGACCGGGTTTATGGAGCAAGGGGATTATGAGTCAGTCGTGGATAATATGCGTCTGGCGAATGGTTTACCTTGGTCTATTCCAGTTACTCTATCCGTTGATGAGAACGTTGCTGAATCGTTAAAGGAAGGCGACTTAGTGCGTCTGGATAACCAGGATGGGCGCTTTGTCGGCGTTTTAGAACTCACGCAAAAATATCGCTATGACAAAAAGCGGGAAGCGATGAATGTTTACCGCACCGATGAGGAGAAGCATCCAGGTGTCAAGGTGGTTTATAACCAAGGAGACGTAAATCTGGCGGGTCCAGTTTGGTTATTGCAACGGTATCCCCATCCTCTGTTTCCTAAGTATCAAATTGATCCGGCTCAATCTCGGACGTTGTTTAAAGAACGGGGATGGAAAACGGTGGTGGGTTTCCAAACCCGAAATCCCATCCATCGGGCGCATGAATATATCATTAAGTGTGCCTTGGAAATTGTTGATGGTTTATTCCTGCATCCCTTAGTTGGTGCAACCAAAAGCGATGACATCCCCGCCGATGTGCGGATGCGTTGCTATGAAATTATGATGGATAACTATTTCCCCCAAAACCAGGTGATTTTAGCGATTAACCCAGCCGCTATGCGCTATGCAGGTCCAAGGGAAGCGATTTTTCACGCGATCGTGCGTAAGAATTACGGTTGTACTCACTTTATTGTGGGGCGGGATCATGCAGGTGTGGGTGACTATTATGGCACCTACGATGCTCAGCATATCTTTGATGAGTTTGAGCCGGATGAATTGGGGATTATACCCCTGAAATTTGAACACGCCTTTTACTGCGAAGTGACGGAGACAATGGCAACAGCCAAGACAAGTCCCAGCACTCCAGATCAACGCATTCACTTATCAGGAACTAAGGTAAGGGAACTGTTGCGTAAAGGTGAGTTACCTCCGCCGCAGTTTTCTCGACCTTTAGTCGCGGCGGAATTGGCGAAGGCGATGAAGGTGGAAGATTGACATCTCCAACTTCCTGAAGTTCCCCTAGCCAAAAACTCGAAACTGCCTGTGCAGACGATCTACTGGGGGTTGGTGAAAGCCAAAACCATCCAAGTGTCGAAATCCCCTGAGCTTCGACAGGGGAGTAACCAGGAAATCTTCAAAGTGATTTGGGGAAGCCCACACCATAATCTTTGATTTGGTGTGGGAGGATGTCACGGTAGTTTATAACTAGCAACCCGTACCTTTAAGTCTCCCTCTTGAGGAGGGTAGCTAAAAATAAAGGCTCCCTCTTGAATTTCACCACTGGACAAAAAGTTAATAGTTTGTTCCCCTGATTCTTGAACGCCCGCTGCTGTTGTGAGTTCCGCCACCACCTGAACAGATTCTGCCGTTCTCCCCCCGCTATTGGTGACTGTGAAGGGAACATAATATTGCCTTTCTATTTGGCGAATGTCTATTTGTTTAACAGTTACACAGAGGATAGGGGGTTGACTGTCTCTACCCAGTCCTCTAAATGTGACCAGTCCCACAATTGTAATTAAAATGAACAGGGCAATTGTAAAGCTGACCCACTCCGCCGGGGAACGATGATAGGAATTCGTTTGATCGGGAGACTGATCACTCATATCATATCGCTAAACGTCCAGCAGCACCACCAATAGTTGCAGGTAGCCCTAATAACAGGGTATACCGTAACCACAAAAACCACGGATCACTCAAGCTAAGACGGTTGAAGAACCACAACATCAATGCTGAAGCCAACAGTGATATTAAATAGGATAAAATAGTTTTCCCGATAGGAGTTAATGAAATCCCTTTGAAGAGGCGATGTTGACTTTGGTTGGCAAAGCCAGCCGCAAAAACAATCCCATAGGAAATGAATAGGGATGCGGCAATAATGATCAACAGCCAAGGGGGTGATGCCGCCGCCGCTAGGGTGGGAATTTCGTCAGTCGGGGCAATACTAAAGGCGACAATGATTGCACCGATTAAGGTGGCACTAATATCAGCTATCATCGTCCGGAAACCCAGTTTTTTGATCGGCTGTAAGTATTGACTGGATTCAGATTCAGCCAATTGCTCCGGTAGTAGCGATCGCGCCATCGCCACACCCAAGGAAAATGGCACACTCTCAAAAATAACTTTTCCCAATGCTTCATCAATGGGAGTTTCTCCGGTAATGCGACGCAGCAAAATTAGAATAAACGTCGCACAGACAATGCCAATTGCCAATGCTTCCACACTTTCCATAGCGGCATGAAGCATCCCATCACGCCTACTTTTGCGAAAGCCTTCACTGCGATTAAATAAAAACACAACACTGTACGTAATGCTGATAATTGATAGTAATAGAATTGGTTCAATCGATGATCCAATCCACCAAACTTCCATTGTATAGAGTAGAGGAATGCCAAACAAACATCCGCCCAAAACCCCGCGAATTATCTGCTGAATTTCTCTTGCCCAAGCCTGCGATCGCTGTCGTGTTTGGAACTGTTTTACCATAGTTAATTAAACTGTTAAGTAGGTGGACATAATTAACGTGAACGGTGAAAAACTCGCTCCCTTGAGAAGCAAGCTACGTCGTTCGTCATTCTTCATTTGTAAGGGGTTGAGGCTTATTTGCAAAACTTAGTACAGTGCTGTTTTCTTTTGCCCGACCACTTAAAAAAAATAAAAAGTTGATTTTCTTACTTCGACTTAACCGACGCAAAATACTGACGATTATTTAGCGCTAATAAAACTGAATTTTACTGGTTTAACTATAACTTAATCAACCTTCTTTAGATAGAGATCATATTACACTATTTATTAATAAAGCAAACGTGTTCTTTTGAGAAAAACATTAGGGGAGGTAAAACTTGGCTGCACTGATTTCACTGTTGACTGTGATCAGCTTGTCGCTACTCATTACTCGCATTGCTACTGTGGCGCTGGCACTCACCGGACTGTCACGGGAATCGGCAAAGTTCCAGGCTCGCTCAGCGTTTACAGGGGTAGGCTTTACCACCAACGAAGCCGAACAAGTGGTTAGCCATCCGGTACGGCGTCGCATCTTGATGCTGTTGATGTTGCTAGGGAATGTGGGAGTGATCACCACGATTTCATCCCTAATCTTGACATTTTTGAACACAGCGAGTAATCAGCAATGGCTAGTGCGATCGCTGATATTGGGGATAGGACTAGCGGTGCTGTGGGTTTTAGCCACGAGTAAATGGATTGACCGTTATTTGTCACGACTGATTAATTGGGCATTGCACCGCTGGACTACGCTGAATGTGCAAGATTATGCCAATTTGCTACGTCTGTCTGGTGATTACACCGTAATGGAGATGGAAGTACAACCTGATGATTGGTTAGCAGATAGAGCGTTAGGGGAGTTGGGGTTGAGGCAAGAAGGTGTGGTAGTGCTGGGAATCCAACGGGAGAATGGTCGCTATGTGGGCGCACCGAAAGGACACACTCGCATTTGTGCGGGTGATGTATTGATTCTGTATGGTCGATTACCCTTGCTGAATGAGTTAGACCAACGAGGTGCGGATTGGACGGGTGAACAGTCTCACCAAAAAGCCGTTGCCCAGCAGCAACGGAACTTGGCAAAACAAGATCGGCAAGAGGCAGAGGATAACCTTTAGAGCGTCGGTTTCAGCATACCAAAGGACAAAGACGAATCGAGGAAAAGAGTCGGTAGACCGCAATGCTACAATCAGAGGGGGTAAGGGGGAAAGCTAGGTTTGATTCGCCATAAATTAAGGTCAATCCCAAATAGATTAGCTACATTAAAAAAACTATTGATGGTAAACCTTAATCGAGCGCTGCACTGAATCAGGGCAGTTAGGGAAGCAAAATACCCCACAATACTACGCTTTGAGGGATATGGCTATGCAGTCGGAACAACAACAGCGAATCATGGGCTACTTTATGGAGGAGGCACAAGACCACCTCAATACCATAGAGCAAGGTTTGCTAAATCTGCAAAGCACCATCGAAGACGCTGAGACGCTGAACGAAATGTTCCGCGCTGCTCATTCGGTCAAGGGCGGAGCAGCGATGTTAGGACTTAATAGCATTCATCAAACTGCCCATCGCCTAGAAGATTACTTCAAAGTCCTTCAAGAGACTCCAATCCAAGTAGATACTCAGTTAGAAACCCTGTTGCTGCGAGTTTTTGATACCCTCAGCGCTCTGTTAAACCAGCTTCAATCTTATGGCTTGACCGAGGAAACAGCTAGCACAATTATGTCTGATGCTGAGCCTGTTTTTGAGCAACTCAACAGCTATCTACAACAGTTAGCCCAAAATACCCAAACGGCTGGTGATACCCCTTCCCCAGCAAACTCCTCTCAATCCTCTAGTAAAGGAACAAAAACCTTGCCCGCCACCTTTAAGCGAGATGTCCTGGTAGAACTGCGGGAGATGTTGCAACTGTATAAGCAGTCGGATACTCCCGAACACCGTCGCGCCCTGCAAGATCATTGCCAACGGTTGATCGAATTAGGTGATCGATTGGACTTACCGGGGTGGGGTGAACTATTAGAGATATCAAAACGTGCGATCGCGAATCCCGAAAATACTTATCGCTTACTTGCTAGCGTCACGATTAAAGAAATTAAACAAGCTCAAGAATTAGTCCTGACTGGGCGATCCGTCGAGATTGTACCCAGTGAACAACTCAAAGCCCTTGCACCAGACGCGACAACAGTCGAATCAACGACAGCATCTGATTCTAGCACCCATTCTTCCCCTCAACCAACTCCTACAACCGAGGAATCTAACCAAAACCAAAAAGAAACCACCCATCTCCCCGATAGTCGAGATACCTATATCCAAGCCGAGGATACCTATATCCAAGACCCAAACGACACCGCCGGGTTTAGAGGTGATCAACTCCAATTCTCGACGGTTCAATCCTCAAACTCTATCTCTCCCCTCTCTGATCAGGGCGAACCCGAAGTGGGTATTGCTGAACTTAATAGTTTAGCCGATATTTTTGAAACTCAAACACCTGATTTAGATCAAACTTGGCAAGAAGAAGAAGCCGTTATCAACCTAAACGATAAATCCTTAAACTCGGATTCAGATGACTTCCTGGATCTTGAAGACTCGAATGATTTTTCGGATCTAATTGGGGAAAGTGAGCAAGAGAATTCAACAGCCGATGATCTGTTAATGCAAGGGTTAGATGATGACTTCGCCCCAGACGCGATCGCCAATCCTCAAGCCTCAAAAGAATCATCGGATTCCCTTGATATCTCATCCAGCTTAACCGATGACTTTTCTGATCTACTATTTGAGTCAGATAGCTCAGAGGATTCAGACCAGATGAGTCACTCAGACGATGACTTGAATGGTTTATTTGGTGAGAGTTTCTTTGACGAGGAAGGAGAAGCTGCGTCAGCGGAAATTCTCAGTCATTCCGAACTTGAGGATTTGGATGTAGAGGAGGACTTTCCTCAATCCTCCCTTCAGGGCGATGAAAAAGTCTCAGAGTCCGACTGGGACTTTGATGACCTGCTAGAAATTTCTAGCACTGAGGAAAATCCCCAAACCCTAGGAGAATCAGTTAATCAGGATGATTTAGATCTGGAAGACTATCTAGAAAGTAATGATTTAGATCTAGAAAACCAGTTAGACAATAACAATCAAGCTGAGACAATCGACATCGAATCAGCAACACCAGAAGTGGGGGATGTATTAAATCCCTTTGAAGAAACATCTCTCGACGATTTTGATCAAGAAGCTTGGGAAGACTCAGAAGACCTCCCCGATTTTGAGGCGCTCAATGACTTCTTTGATTCAGAACCTGGAGTTGAATCAACACCAGTCGATAGCTTGACTGAGCCAGAAAACGATTCTATCGTTGAACTGCCCACATCTACGGATGAAGCGTTATTAAATGAAACCACAAGTTCAGCCCAAAAGGATGGAGATAGTTCGGAGTCATTGTTTGAGGAACAAGGCGACGAAATTCTGCCAGAAGTAACAGAAGATGCCGCCGAATTCTTTGCTGAAGAGGATGAAGAGTCACAAGGCTCAACGGCACAGGTAGAAGATTTTGATATCGATTGGTTAACGGATGAATCTCAAGAGACACAACAACCGTGGACATCGGAAACGGAATCAGCAGCCGATCTATTTGGCGATTGGGAAACACCACAGGCTCCATCTAACGAAGATTTAGACGACTTATTTGCTGAAGACGGTGAGGAGTCATTTGATTCAAACGCCCAAGTAGAGGATTTAGAGGCAGATTGGTTAACTGATGAGTCTCCAGAGACACCGCAACCGGAAACATTAGACACCGCCGCCGATCTATTTGGGGATTGGGAAACAACAGAAACACCATCAAGCGAAAACTTAGACGACTTATTCGGCGAACAAGAGGAGGAAGCCTTAGCTGAGAGTGCTGAGCCAGAGGATTTAGAGGCAGATTGGTTAACTGATGAATCTGTAGAGACACCGCAACCGGAAACATCGGACAGTGCTGCCGATCTATTTGGGGATGAGGAAATCCCAGAAACAGCACCGAGCGAAGACTTAGATGATTTATTCGGCGAACAAGAGGAAGAAGCCTTAGCTGAGAGCGCCCAGCCAGAGGATTTAGAGGCAGATTGGTTAACGGATGAATCTGTAGAGACACCGCAACCAGAAACATCGGACACTCAAACGGATATATGGGGCGAGTGGGAAACTCCAGAAACAGCGTCGAGCGAAGACTTAGACGACTTATTCGGCGAACAAGAGGAAGAAGCCTTAGCTGAGAGCGCCGAGCCAGAGGATTTAGAGGCAGATTGGTTAATCGATGAATCTGTAGAGACACCGCAACCGGAAACATCGGACAGTGCTGCTGATCTATTTGGAGATTGGGACATCCCAGAAACACCATCGGACGAAGATCTAGACGACTTATTTGCTGCCGAAGAGGAGGCAGAAGTAGCCCCAAGCGCCGAACTAGAGGATTTAGATGAAGATTGGTTAACGGATGAATCTGTAGAGACACCGCAACCAGAAACATCGGACAGTGCTGCCGATGTATTTGGGGATTGGGACATCCCAGAAACCCCATCGGATCAAGATCTAGACGCACTTTTTAGTCTGGAAGAAGCAACTGTTGATGATGATTTTTCATTAGCAACCCTGGCAGAAACCGAATGGGATTTGGATTCACCCCGAGAAAGCGCTGACGAGTTTGCGGATTTAGAAACCATGCTGGATGGGGAGACTTCAGCAGCATTGACCAGTGAAAGTGGCGATGAGTTTGCGGATTTAGAAACCATGCTGGACGGGGAGACTTCAGCAGCATTGACCAGTGAAAGTGGCGATGAGTTTGCGGATTTAGAAGCCATGCTGGATGGGGAAACTCCAGCAGCATTGACCAGTGAAAGCGGCGATGAGTTTGCGGATTTAGAAGCCATGCTGAGTGATACTCCCTCACAAACCGAGTCGTTTGAGGATTTAGAAATCCTCTTAGGCGACCAGGAAACAACTCAAGAGGTAGCTCAAACTCCCCAATCTCAAACTAAAGATGACCTAGATATAGATAAAGAGTTGGAAATCCTCCTCCAGGACGCTGATAAAACCATGGGAGGTTCAGCTACAACAACAACTACAGGTTCGCGACAAACCGCCCCTTTACCCAGTCGGCGTCCCCCTCGCATCTTTGAACAGACAATGCGAGTTCCAGTCAAGCACCTCGATAGTCTCAATAACTTGGTGGGAGAACTCGTTGTCAGTCGTAATAGCTTAGAACAAGACCAAGAAAGGCTGCGGCAATTTTTGGATAATTTACAGCATCAAGTTTCGGCGTTGAGCGATGTCGGGGCGCGGATGCGAGATTTGTATGAGCGATCGCTGCTGGAGAGTTCTCTGTTAGCCAGTAGTCAAAGTCAACAGCGCTCTCGTTCTATATTTGGGTCAGAAAATGCTGCACCTGCATCCCAAGAGTCTGATTCTGAATCCTCTGAAGATTATCATCCCTTGGAAATGGATCGCTTTACTGGCTTCCATTTACTCTCCCAAGAGATGATCGAGTTAATTGTGCAAGTGCGGGAATCGGCGTCTGACGTGGAATTCTTGGTGGATGAAACCGATCAGGTGGCTCGCAACTTACGACAGGTGACCACTCAACTCCAAGAAGGACTGACGCGATCGCGCATGGTTCCGTTTGCCAATGCTGCTGACCGTTTGACTCGTCCGGTGCGGGAAATTTCTATCAAGTTAAGCAAGGAAGCCCAACTGCAAGTGGATGGTCGAGAAACCTTGCTCGACAAAATGATCCTAGAACACCTTTATGATCCCTTAACCCACTTGGTCAATAATGCCATTACCCATGGCATTGAATCCCCAGACGAACGGCAAGATATGGGTAAACCTGCTGTGGGTCAAATTAGTCTGCGAGCGTTCCACCAAGGGAACCAAACGGTGATTGCCATTTCCGACGATGGCGCGGGTATTGACCCCGAACGGATTAAACGAAAAGCAATTGAGAAGAAACTGATCACCCCAGGCGAGGCGAAAGACCTAACCAATACAGAGTTGTATGACTTTCTGTTCCACCCCGGTTTTAGTACCAAAGACGAAGCCAGTGAATTCGCCGGACGCGGTGTGGGGATGGATGTTGTCCGCACCAGTTTGAGCGAAATTCGGGGCGCAATCTACATTGATTCGGCGTTAGGAAAAGGCACAACCTTTACCATTCGGCTACCCTTAACCCTGAGTATTTGTAAAGCCCTATGCTGTTTGAGCGATCGCGCTCGCATTGCCTTTCCCATGGATGGGGTGGAAGATATGTTTGATGTGCCTCAAGATCGCTTACAAAAAGATGCCAACGGTCAAGTCGGTGTCTCCTGGCGGGACACGTTAGTCTCGGTGCAACCCCTGAGTGAATTGCTCTCTTACAACCGTTCAATTAGTCGGGGTAATGTTTATGGGGGTAAGCGAGAAGACGACCTCGTCTCAATTGTTGTGCTACGCAGTTCTGGAACATTCATCGCCATCGAAGTGGATCAGGTCTTAGGTGAACAGGAAATCGTGATTAAACAACTCGAAGGTCCTCCGCCTAAACCCATTGGTATTGCTGGGGCAACAGTCTTAGGAGATGGTCGAATCATGCCCATTGCCGATGTGTTAGAACTGATTGACCTCGCCAGCGGACGCCTGCGGAAAGACAGTGTGACGATTTGGTCGAGAGGGGACAGCGAAGGTGCAGGAATTGAGCAAGCCCCAGAAACTCCCCATGAGCCACTCGTTTTGATTGTGGATGACTCAATTACAGTTCGTGAACTCCTGTCAATGACCTTTGCCAAAGCGGGCTATCGGGTGGAACAATCCCGCGATGGTCAAGAAGCCTGGGATAAACTTCGGTCAGGCTTACCCTGTGATATTGTATTCTGCGATATCGAAATGCCGAGAATGGATGGATTAGAACTCCTCTCTCGACTCCAGAAAGATGAGAATCTCAGCCAGTTACCCATTGCCATGCTCACCTCTCGTGGGGCGAAACGACATCGGCAAATGGCAGCCCAACTGGGCGCGAGTGGTTACTTTACCAAACCTTATCTGGAAGAAGTGCTGCTCGATGCAGCTCAGCGGATGATTCAGGGTGAAGTCCTGTTTAGTGGTAGTGAGGCTTGATTAATTTGAGTGTTGAGTGTTGAGTATGTAGGGGCGGGTTTCACTACTATCGTTTATGACAGCACCAAGACGTAACTAAACCCGCCCTGACTAATGTGTCAACGCTGAAATAATAAGTTGGGTTTCGTCCCTCAACCCAACCTACAACATGTAACTTGGTATCATGCAGACGAAAAACTCTTCCCTAATCCCCAATCACAAATCATCAATCCCCACTGTCCTGAAAGCCTGCGCGATCGCGTTATGTTTTTGGGGACTCTCTGGAAGTAAGCCAGCTCAAGCGGAGGATGTAAATCTGAAAGTGGGTGTGGTGCAGCGTTTTGGCTCAGAACCCACCGACGAACTGACCCTAAAAGCGACACCTGGGGATAGCTTGAGTTTGCGGTTTTTGGCAGGGGATATGCAACCCCAAACCCTGGAAACCGATCAGGTGACGCTGGAAGTGGCGACGCAACCCTTATCCCAACCCGTTTTAGCTGAATATTTAGTCCTCAGCGATCACGCCACCTTTGAAACCGCCGAAGATGCGGCAAATCAGTGGCGTTCACGGGGGATTCAGGTGGAAGTGGCGCAGCCGGAACGCTGGCAAGTTTGGGCAAAACGCGATGTCTATCAGACGCCCCTGCTGCGACGCCTGTTGCTGCAAAGTCTCCAAGCTCAAGGGCATAGCACAGTCAGACTAGAAAGTCAAGTTCTACCCCAAGTACCGCGAGTGTCATTTGTGGTGGATGGCTATCGGTATAATCGCCAATGGATAGAGATTGACTCGGAGAATGATTTAATCCAGGTGATTCGCGGTGAAGATAAGCGCAACCCGCGTCTGTATGCAGGAAGTCTGAAAATCCAGCCCAATGCTTACGGGACTTACACCCTGGTGAATGACGTTCCCTTAGAAACCTATCTGCGTGGTGTTGTCCCCCATGAAATTGGACCAGGGGCACCCTATGCAGCCGTAGAAGCACAAACCATTATTGCTCGCACCTACGCCCTCCGCAATCTGCGTCGATTTACAGCAGACAATTACCAACTCTGTGCAAATACCCATTGTCAAGTCTATCGCGGACTCACAGGAACCGTTCCCACGGCGGATCGCGCGATCGCGAAAACTCAGGGGCTAGTTTTAACTTATAATAATCAGCTCGTAGACGCCTTATATTCCTCCACCTCTGGCGGTGTCACCGCCCCCTTTGGTGATTCCTGGAACGGGTCAGAACGTCCGTATTTAAAAGCCGTGATTGACTCGCCCCAGCCGATTTGGGATTTATCTGAGAAGCCTTTAGGAAATGAGCAAAACTTCCGCGAATTCATTAACTTGAAAGAAGGGTTCAACGAAAGTGGCAGATCTCCCTTCCGGTGGCGGGTAGAAAACTCCCTGGAACAAATTCAGAAAGATTTGCGGCGCTATTTGGAAAAAATCAAACATCCGCTCGCTGAGTTTACCACCATACAACAGATGCAAGTTGTCAAGCGATCGCCCGCCGGACGTATCATCAAACTGGATGTGCAAACAGATAAGGGTGTGGTTGAACTCCAGAAAAATGAAATCCGTAGCGCCTTTTATCCCCCTCGCAGTACCCTCTTTTACCTTGAACCACTTTACGGTGGCAATAAAGAGGATAAAACCCTCAAAGGCTATGCTTATGTGGGCGGCGGCTTTGGACATGGCGTTGGTTTGAGCCAATATGGTTCCTATAACTTAGCGAATCTCGGTTGGTCAGGGGAGGACATTCTCACATTTTACTATCCGGGAACCCAAGTTCAACCCTTAAGTGATTCCATTGTTTTTTGGAAAGAACCAGGGAATAGTAAATAAATATCCTATCCGGTTGAATCCGGTTTTCCTCCTGTAAGCGATCGCGGACTAACAGATAGAGAGTTTTCAAATAAATATTGTATTGTAGGGGCGAGTCGCTGCACAAAGTCAGGCGGTGTGAGAATTAACCTGTCTCGACTCGCCCTTTTTATGTAAGCGGGTCAGCTAATTACAGCAGTTTTCAAGTTAGTAGACTACAGACGATCATTGCGCTGAAAAGCAAGCCGATACAATTTTGTATTCCATAAACGTGAAAAGCGCTGTAAAGGTTGGGATTGTGGTGAAGATAGGGAAAGGAGAACAGGGAATAGAGAACGGTAAACGGTTGTAGTGCGAGCGTCTCGCTCGCTATTTTGTATGGGTTTTTAATGACCGATATCCTCTGGAGGGCGACCCGATCCAATTAATGGCTGGGCGGTGTAAATTGTGTGCGGCGGGTCGCCCCTACAATGTTTTCTGGTAATAGGCGATACTCAGCGGGGAACGAACCCGAAACCGAACGGCTATCCATCCCGTCATCATTGCCATGCCGGAATCCAGCCAAGCTTTGTTAGTCTAAAAATACATAACCTGCCCACTCCTGTTACTCACGAACCGCTCATGTCTAGCACCACTTCCCCCCTTATCCAAACGCTAAACCCAGAACGCTGGGTTGGGTGGAGTATGGACTTTATCGGCGCAGGTTATACCGGTTTGTTGGTCAAAAATGGGAAATTTGTCCGCAAATTGAAACCGGGGCGTCATTTCAGCTTCGCCTTACCCCTTCTCGAACAATGTGAACTGGTTCTGGTTGATAGCAAGATTCGCAACCTGGAAATCGTCTCCCAAGGAGATTTCTTATCCCGTGACCAATATTTGATTAATATCTCCCTCAACGTCATGTACCAAGTCGTGGATGCGAGACGGGTAGCCCTGGAACTCTCCGATCCCATTGCAGCGCTGACGAGTGCGGTAAAAGATAATTTAGGGGTAGCAGTGGGTCAATTGCGGATGGAACAATTAGTAAACCAGGGACGAGTCCATATCCGACAATACCTACTTGACCATGCCGAGATATCCTATTCCCTAGGCTTTGCCCTAGAAGACGTGCGAGTCAGTGATATCAACTTTCCCCAGACGAAAGGAATTATTCGTCAAGTTGAGGGAATGAGTGCGCGACAGGAAGCGGAACACGAAGCCGCCTTAAAAATGCAAATCGCCGAAGCAAATCGTCCGGTTATCCCCCCACCGCCTATACAGCACGTTAATATTGTTGCACCACAGTCCCCGAATGGGAACCCTCCCGCTTTCGGTACTTCTCCTCAACCCAATTCCTTACCCAGCGCCGAAGAATCCCCAGCCAAGTTACCTGTAAGAGATAAACCCGTATTAGCGCCCACGATAATTGCCCAACCCGCTAGTGGAGTACAGGCGCATCTAGTTCACAACGCATCGGGTGCGACATTCAATTTATCCGTCAGCACCTGCACGATTGGACGAGAACCGAATAATACTTTGGTTCTGGATGATGGGTTAAGTTCCCGCTATCATGCTCAGATTACCCAATCCAGAGATGCTCAGGGTCAAATTCAGTACCAGTTAACTGATGTGGGTAGTTCTAATGGTACATTTGTCAACGGACAACGGCTTACTCCCCATCAGCCTTGTAGCCTAACGCCAGGGAATATTATCCGCATTGGCAATCAGGAATGGACGTTTCGCCCTCACCCCCCAGCCCCCTCTCCCAAGTCTGGGAGAGGGGGAGTCGGATAAATAAAACAGTCAAATCTTGCACATCTGAATTTGTAGTAAACTGAAAGGAAATTATTACAATAGTCCGGTTCCCCTTCTCCCAAATTTGGGAGAAGGGGTTAGGGGATGAGGGCTGAAACAATGACAAGAATCCGAGGAACCACACCTCACATTGAAGCCGCCGCCAAGCAACTTCGTCAAACTCAGACTCCAGCCGAACAAAAACTATGGCAAGCTTTGAGAGGACGAAAACTCAATGGCTTAAAATTTCGCCGTCAGCATCCTATTGGGCATTTTATAGTCGATTTCTACTGCCCAGAATGCAAACTGGTTGTTGAAGTTGATGGGGCAATTCATCAGCAACGACAGGACTATGATACAACGAGAACAAAACATTTAGAAGCTTATGGTTATCGAGTGATTCGCTACCAAAATCAAGATGTTATGACTAATCTGGAGGTGGTTTTAGAGGAAATTCGTCAGGTTGCCTATTGCCCATCTCAGGGGACATTATAAATCGAGAAGCTAAAGCAATGTTTAAACGCCTGTGATATGAAGAGGACTGTAATCAGAACACTGAGATTTTATTGGGTCAATCGATTTAACTTGACAATAGGGGAAACTTTTTTCCCGTACTCAGCAAATCAGCAAACGCCTCAGCCGATAAAGGCGGACTAAACCAATACCCCTGGATTTCATCACACTGATGTCCTTTGAGGAAATTCAATTGACTGAGCGTCTCCACCCCTTCGGCGACAACCTTTAAATTGAGTCTACGAGCCATGTCTAAAATTGCTGTTGTAATCGCTTCATCCCGACTATTTTCAGTCACTTTACAGACAAAGGAACGGTCAATTTTTAAGACATCAAAGGGAAATTTTGTTAACTGACTTAGCGCCGAATATCCTGTACCAAAATCATCAATAGAAATGCGAATTCCTAAAGATTGAAATTGCTTTAATGTCGCAATTGCGGTATCGGGATTTTGCACTAATGTACTTTCGGTCAGTTCTAACTCTAAATAATGGGGATTCAATCCCGTTTCCTGGAGAATGTCTACAACAAAATTAGCTAAATTAGATTGATTAAACTGACGAGGGGATAAATTAACAGCAATTCGTAAGGGATAAATTCCCTGATCTTGCCAGACTCGCGCTTGGTGACAAGCTTGTCTGAGTACCCATTCGCCCAATGGCACAATTAGCCCGGTTTTTTCGGCTAAGGGAATAAATTCAACGGGCGAAATAATCCCCCGTTGGGGATGATTCCAGCGCACTAAGGCTTCCGCCCCCTCAATCTGTCCGGTGAGCAGATTGACTTTCGGTTGATAATAAAGCTGAAATTCCTGCCGTTCTAAGGCTTGACGCATTTGGGCTTCTAACTCAAACGCTTCTTGGGATTTTGCGCCAATTGAAGCAATGTAAAACTGATAGCGACGATTCCCCAGTTGTTTAGCTTCTTCTCTGGCGACACTAGCGTGTCTAATTAGGGTGTCGAGATCTCGACCATCACGTCCTAAAATAGCAATACCAATGTAGGCAGATCGGAAGATTTGATGAGAGCCTACCTGAAACGGCGAATCAAACGCCTCTAGCAAGGTTTCGACAAGTTGAATCCTCTCAGGTTGGTGATAACTTCGACTCAAGAGAATGATAAAATGATTGCTACCGATTTGAGCGATCGCATCCTCCTGTCCTAACTGACGGTTTAAGCGTTCGACAACGGCTTGGAGTAATTGATCACCAATGGTAAGTCCTAGGTTATTGTTGAGTTGGTTAAGTTGTTCAATTTCCAGCGACAAGAGGAAAATCTGGAGTTTACCCTGATTTCCCGGTTTATCTAGCTGATTAAAGCGTTTCTGGAGTAACCGACGATTGGGCAGATTTGGATTGATAACAGACTGCTGTTGGCGTAATTTTACCTTTTGTAATCGCGCCTCGATCGCACTGAGGATTTGGGCGCGAGTAAAGGGCTTAGTCAGGTAATCATCCGCCCCCAATGTCATACCTTGGCGCATATCCGCTTGTTTTGTCTTGGCGGTGAGGAAGATAAAGGGAATTGTCGCCGTTGAGGGGTCTTGTTGTAGGATATGGAGTACACCATAACCATCTAATCCCGGCATCAGGATATCGCAGATAATCAAATCAGGTTGTTGAGTTTGAGCCAATTGCACCCCTGTGTTACCATTATCGGCACTGAGCGTCTCGAATCCTTCGGCATTCAGTAGTTTAAGTAGATTCCTGTGGATGGCTTTTTCGTCTTCAATTACTAAAATCGTCGTCATGACTATAGCTCGCTGGATATCTCGCCCAATGGGAGCAAGTTGGAAAACGAGGCGAGTATTATCGCTTTCCGGTTGAACAGGTTAGACGTTAGGCGGTAGAACCCAATCCTGGTAAAAATTTGGGCTTGTCGAAGCCAGGAAAAATGATGACTTAGATGTTTGTTGATGGTTATGTACAGTATTTTAAAATTAAACCGTTAAAACCCATAGAAATTTATTGATATTTGTTACTGTTTTTTCTTTTTCTAGAGAAAATAATTGGATGTTGATTGTAATTTTTATGACCCCAGATGTGGATAGTTGTCGCCGTTTTTAGAGAAAAGGCGCGAGTCTCAATGCTAATCTCTAGCCCCAGTCTGCTGACTCTGGCATTTTTCCCTGGCGATCGCTGATTAAAGGTAAGCGAACCGTAAACGTCGTACCTACACCAATGTCACTGGTTACATCAATTTGTCCCTGGTGCAGATCAACACATTGCTTAACAATTGCTAACCCCAATCCTGTTCCCGCGATCGCGCCCACATTGTTACCCCGATAGAAAAAATCAAACAGGTGGGGTATATCCTCTACCGGGATACCAATTCCCTGATCCTGAATCTCAAAGCAAGCATTCTCTCCCTCACGGGCTAAGTTGAATCGAATCGTACCGCCCACCGGAGAGTATTTAATCGCATTGGATAGCAAGTTAGACAGCATTTGTCGCAGCAGTTTTTCATCCATCATGGCGGGTAAACAAGTAACTTGACTCATGAAGGTGAGAGTATAGGCTTGATTGGGATCATCGGTTAAGTGTTTGACGGTTAAACCTTGCTGAATCTGAGTCACTAACTGTTGGCAAAAGTCATGGAGTTCCACAGGGGCGGGAGTAAAAAGGAGTTGTTCCACATCAGCCGTACCGACGAACTGCATATTTTCTAACAATTGCAGCATCTGTTGTACGGTTTCCTGAATCAGATGCAACTGTTCTACTTGTTCAGCTTTTGTCCATTGGTAATGTTCCAACAATTCAGCCGTAGACAGAATCGTCGTCAGGGGTGTGCGGAACTCATGAGAAGTGATGGATAGAACCTGAGATTTTAAGTCTCCCCGTTGTTTCTCTTTGGCTAAAGCCTGCAGAATTTCGGCTTCGCCTTGCTTGCGTTTGTCCATTTCCGAGTTGAGTTGAGGGTATTCAGGAAGACTCTGTTGTGGCTGTGATTCTGACGCTGATGTTGAAGAGGGGGTATGAGTGAGAATCTGCTCAACACCCATCAAAATCAAGGTTTCAGGGGAAGTGTCTAGGTGAGCTGCCATGCCTTGCAACTTCACCCAGTGGTCATCCGTAAGAGTAATGGCGATCGTTTGCATCTCAGGTTAGTGATTGAGATGTTACCAGTTTAGCTTTGAGGATGGGGGGATGGGGAGTTGGGGAAGATGGGGGAGCAGGGGGAGCAGGGGGAGCAGGGGGAGCAGGGGGAGATGGAACGTCTGTTGTAGGGGCGGGTTTTACCGTTAACGTTTCGTTTTCACCCGAATGTTACTAAACCCGCCCCAATGGAGTGCAAGCACTCTTCCACAAATGACGTAGCTTGCTTCTCAAGGGAGCGAGTATGACGAATGACGAATGACAAATGACAGACTTTTCCTGATGTTACTTACCCCCGGAACTGACAAAACCTGATACGAGCCTCAGCGAACCATCCGACTTTTTCCCATTGAAGTCATCCAAAGGGCGTTCGATACTGTCAGCAAGCTATTAAACCACCTTGTTTCCAGTATAACGACACCCCACCCATGAACGAACTCAACGCCCGCCTAAAACAACTGGCTCTCACCGCCCAGCAATCTCCGGCGAAAAGCCAAAACAGACGACTGGCTCTAGCTAAATTGATCAAAGAAATTTTACAATCGGGTAGGCTTTGCCGTCCGTATAAAGGTAAATTTAGAGGTTTTTATGACGATATCTATGCCGAAGCCCAGCAAAAACTATTTTGTTATATCTGCGAAAACATTGATAGGTATAATCCGCAATATGAGGTCTTATCCTGGGTCAACTTTCTATTCGCAAAGCGGTTTTTTATCGAAGCCAGTCGTGAAGTGATGCCCAAGGGGTTTCAGCGGGCATACCAGCGTCAAGTGACTCGATTAACGCTGGAACAACTGGAACAAAAAACGTCACTACAATTTACTCATTCATCAACGCCTTCGATTTTACAAGAAGTCATTGATGTTTTGCAGGAAGATCCAGAAGGAATTTTCCAAAGTACCCATATTGTGAATCAGCCTGTCGCTAATTTCAAGTTTTTAGCCCTCAAGGTGATGGCTGGCTACTCCTGGAAAGAAATTTCTAACGAGTTGGGGATTAAGATATCGACCCTAAACAGTTTTTACCAGCGTTGTTTGGTTCGCTTTCGTCCTAAGTTTAGGGAATATGTAATTGTTAATTAATGCTAAGGTTACGGGTTTTTGTGTAGGGGTGATTCGTTTGCATTAATCGTTAAAAAAGTGGAATCAGGTGTAGGTTGGGTTGACGCCAGACAACCCAACCGAATTTAGGGACTAAAACGCTTAGATAAAGCAGGGAAAATAGAGGAAGTTCCGGTGGAACGTCTATTAGCAGAGACTTAAGTTGATACGGATAAGCTGTCATGCATTTAAATTTGGTATTGGTAGCGAGCAAGATGCTCAATGTAGCGAGCAAGATGCAAAGCCTGCGGCATGGCTTCGCTTAACGCACTACGGCAAGGATTTCGTTATTATTGATATTAAGGTTTAAATGCCGAACAGCTTAACTGATGTGCGCCCAATTGAATAGCACAAAAATTTGTTATTCAGTCCTGCTTGTTGCGCTTGAGTATTTCTTGCTCAATATAATCATCCAGATTGGGAATATATTGCACCGCTTCCCCTTGGAGAACCTGATCGACAATCTCTAGTGGTAACGTCTTTGCCCGTTCCAAGTCTTGATTTAACTGCTCATTTTGGGCATTGAGTGTATCAATTGTTTGATGGATAAACCTTTGCTGGCGATGAATGCTGTCTTCCAGCATCTGCTGTCCCAAAACTTGCCTAAATTGTTGAATAAATCTGAGCATTTTCATATTGATATCCTGAGTGCTGTTGGGTTCATCTTGAGTCTCGGTGTTACTGTCTTCGGGAATCAGTTGATCGGGAGATGTCCCAGAGGTATTCTGGTTAGGAGTAGAGTGCAAAGAAGTCACGCGATCGCTCATCGCTAAAGCTACCTCTGGAATCACCCAGGAACTGCAAATCGCGGCGGTTAAGGCTAAACTGTAAATTAGACCAGCAGATAGAGGATCAGAGGGAAAAGGAATCGGTGATTCAGTCTTAACTTCAGCCAAAGTTTCCTCTGTTGTCCAGCTATTAAAATCCATGGTTGAAGATTGACCCAACAAGACAATTGATAGGGCGGATGAGAATAGGAAGAACTGGGTAATAACGATGCCAATGTGGACGACTAAAGGAGGGGTTATTTTAGGTAAAATTAAACGTTGCATGAGACTTAGTTAAGCGAAACTGTGATTGAATTCAAAAATGTGTAGGTTGGGTTGAGCGAAGTCGAAACCCAACACCGGACAATGATATTTGGGTTTTAAGCGTCAGTCCAATTCATCTGATTTTTGCTTCCGGTTAAACCAACTCGCACCCAGACCGCCTACTTCAATCGCACCTGCAAAAATAGTCGAAACGAGAGTTTTTGTGGGAACCTTGAAGCCAAAAAGATCGAGTTTGTATTTACCGCTAACGCCACCGCCAAGAATGCCCAAGAGAATTTCTAACGCGATAAACGTTCCCAAAGCCGAGATACACCAGAATCCCCAAATTCCACCAAATCCTATCCAGGTCAGGATTGCTTTCAGTCGTTGGTTTGAGTTGTCAATCAAGGGTGGTTTTGTTTCTTGTTCAGGTAAAACCGTGGAAGTTTTGTCAGCAGAGTCGTGAGTTGAAGTCATGATTCACTCCATTAGTGAGAACGAGGACAACGGTTGAGTTCAGCGCCCATAATTTCTGAGAGAGTCAGTTCACGGGCAAAGCGATTGGGGATTAATACATCACCGGGTTGAGTGCGATTGAGAATTGAGTTCACAGAGGCGGGGAAGGATTTGCCTGGGGTGAATGAATTCTCTAAGAATTGAAATGGGGAAGTAATCCCTGTGGCGGAAAGAGTGACAGGATAAACTTGAGTTGTTCCCGCCACCTGACTTTCAGGATTGACAACAGGTTGCACAGTTAGGGTGAAATGATTAACCGGAAGATTCAGCACCAAAAGTTTGCGATCGCCTTTTATAATTCTTAGGTTGGGGGAAAAGTCCAGCGTGTTAGCATTTTGCCAAACAACGACTTGATTTTTGGGCAGAATTGACCATCCATTCTTGTCTCCTATCAGTAGCTGAATGCTCATTTTCTCCGCCGAGGTAGGTAGAATTAGCGTGGTAAACCCTTCGGTTGCACTCTCCCGACTCACCGGAACCCGGATAGTTTGCAGGGGGCGGTTGAGAGAGAGTTCACTTCCACCGTGGATAGTGCGACAGACGCCAGGTTGGGGCGGTGGTGGGGTTGGCGGTTGAGAAACAGCCGTGCAGCTTACTAGGCTGACACTACTGAGTACAATGGGTAGACGTTTAAGTTTCATGGGGAAGGAGTACACTGAACTTGTCTATGTCCATTGGACTCTATTGATTCTCATTTCTCTAACCCATCGTTGTTGGTATTTGCCCGAACATTCACCAACCCATGTTGGTTAGCACAAATGACCCTAGATGTTGTATGGTAAAAGATGCCCGATTTAACGAAGTGTTGCCCTGCGTCTAACAATCAACACCATTGCCGTGAATGTCCAGTTGTGGAGGAACAATGGCATTTGCAACAGCTATTAAACGATATGGCATGGGCAAAAGGGGTGCAAGAGTATATAGGGGATGGAGAGATTAGCGATGCAGATATTCAGCAGCTAAAGATTCAACCCCAACCCCTCACACCCAAGGAAGTTTGTTGGTTCTGTCTTTTGCTACAAGGCGTCAGTTCAGAACAAATCGCTGAACGATTTAATATTAGTTACAAAAGTACCGTTAGACCCGCTCTTTCTAAGACCTTATATAAATATGTCAAACGATTGACAAATAAGCCAATTAAGGATTGGGCGCAAGTTAGAGTCTATCTGGATTTAGCGACAGAGAACAATCAATCCAAATACCGCAAAGCGATAACATCGTCTATTCGCGAGGAACCACTAGAGATTCGTCTGGTTATATCAGGGAATCAGGATATAGATGCCATATTTAATAAACTTAGACAAATTCCAGGTTTAGCTGAATTAATTAAACGAGAACCTTATGACTCCTAACAATAATCCTAATCCTAACGAATCCAAGACGGAACTTATCCTTGAGGGAACCTATGCCAACTTTGACCAGATTATGACCTTATTTTTATCAGGAGAGTTAGAAAAATTGCTGGGTGTTCCGGTGCAGGATGTTTATGCCGTCTCTAAGTATCAACCCACCGCCCCTGTATCAATCGGGGTGCAGTTACGACAATGGTTTCAGCAAAATGTACTGGATAAATGGGAAGCAGAAGCAACACTGATTGGTACATTTTTCGCCCAAGAAATGAATGATACATCCAGTTGGCGTCAGGAATTAGAAGGGGTGCGGGGCGGGTCGAGATCCGGGGTGATTCACCGCTATATGGAATTACTAGATAATCCCGATAAACAGGTAAGTTTTCAAGCCGCGTTGGAATTAGGGGAAAGCGGAAATCCTCATCCAGCAATTATTCAGGCATTAGTTAAAGGATTGCAAACTTGTCACCATGAGGAAACCTATTGGCAAATTGCTTTAAGTTTAGGAGAACTAGAACCCAGCCATCCGCAAGCCGCATTTGCCCAACATAAAACCATAGAATTAGCAGGACAAGCGGTAGAATTATTGGTGGGAGTGAAGCGGAATTCAGAGCAACAGATTGATGTTGTGTTGCAGGTGTATTCGACAGAGTTAGAGGATACATTACCGGAAGGGTTAGAGTTAATTGTATTGGATGAATTGGGGCAAATTTGGCGAAAAACGACAGCACAGTCGGGGGATTATTACAGTCAGGTAGGCTTCACAATTTCATTAGAAAAAGGGTTTACCGTTGAATTGAAATTAGGGAATGTTCAGTTAAGGGAAAACTTTGTAGTTTGAAGTTCGTAGTTGCGCTTTAGCGCCATAAACGCTCAAATTCCCTGGAAGTAAAGGTGACAATAATTTTTCGCGTCTTGATGCAGTACCGTTTATTTATGTCCGACAACTTAAGCTGTTTGGCATTTAAACCTTAATATCAATAATGACGAAATCCTTGTAGTGCGTTTAGCGAAGCCATGCCGCAGGCTTTGCATCTTGCTCGCTACCCATTCCCAACTTAAATGCGTGACAGCTTAGTTACATTTGGGTACAACGGAAACGATATAATCATTTTTACCTAGATTAAATGGTTGAATAATTATGACGCTGAGATTTATTAGCCCTAAAACTGACTTTGCCTTCAAGAAAATATTTGGGTCAAACGACAGCAAAGATATCTTGATTAGCTTTTTAAATGCCTTAATCTATGATGCCAATTCTGTGATTCAGGATTTAGAAATCCTTGATCCTTATAATCCCGGAGATGTCGTTAATCTCAAAGATAGCTATCTAGATGTCAAAGCCTTACTCGATAATGGCTCAACCGTATTAATTGAAATGCAGGTACTCAACGTGGCATCCTTTGAGAAGCGCGTCATTTATAATCTGACCAAAACTTATGCGAATCAACTCAAATATGGGGAAGGATACTCTTATCTTAAACCCGCCATTGCCTTAACGATTACCGATTTTCTCATGTTTGACCAAACGCAACGGTTCCTGACACGCTTTTGCTTAAAGGAAACCCAGGAGTTGTTTGATTATCCTGATCCGGAAATCGAGTTAATCTTTGTGGAATTACCCAAATTCACGAAAACACTGGATGAATTAGACAGTTTAACGGATAAATGGATTTACTTTATTAAAGAAGCTCCCAGCTTGGAAGTTATTCCACCCACATTTAGTCAACTTCCGGCACTAGATAAAGCGATGAATATCGCGAATCAAGCGAATTTAAGTGTAGAGGAATTGGAAAAATTGCGTAAACAAGAAATGTTTCTCGAAGACCAACGGGGATTTATTATTAAGGCAGAGCAGGATGGATTAGAACGAGGGCGTCGAGAGGAAGGAATCCGATGGACACTCCGTTTACTGGAGCGACAGTTTGGCTTAATTGCTCCAGAAATTGTTAACCAAATTCAAAACTTGTCTTTTGAACAAGTAGAACAGCTAGGAAATGATGTTTTAGGGTTCAATAGTTTAGAAGACTTATCAAACTGGCTACAAGAAAATGGAATGAGTCGGTGATGCTATAGCGCTACGCGCCAGGGAATAGGGAATAGGCAATAGAATCATGGGGGAGCATCCCGTTTTGGACAAAGCATTACCTCAAGTAACGCAATTGCAAGGGTTTCAGCCCCATTCAAAGAGCCAACCTGCCAAATTGGGATGCTCCCAATCATGGTGCGTTACGCTTCGCTAACGCACCCTACAATTTATACAATTTATACAATTTATACAATTTCAAGAGAATGATTTAGCCAATTGGACAAAATGCTGCCCAGCAAAATGGAGAAGCAAAGGGCTTCCTTTTATCATCAATCTTATTTAAGAACTTATTCAACTTAATTCTAGAAGTACTCTTCAACGGTAATCGCTTAATCATCGGTTTCAGTTCTCGCTTCGTCGCATTTTTTAGCCAAGATTGCGCTTGATTCAGGGCGCGAGATACATCATCTGGATTCTCCTGTAAGGTTTCATGGAACTTCAGCATCAGAAACGTGGTGGATAAATCATTCACATTCCAAAGACTCCCGACAATATGAGTCACACCCGCCGCCAGAAAAGCACTGGCAAGTCCGACAAATTCATCAATTAATCCCGATTGACTGGTTAATCCAGTTTCACAAGCGGAGAGACAGACTAAATGACAGTGACTTAAATCTGCTGCAAAGATATCCTTTAATGTCAGTTCTTCATCATTGGCTAATTTCAAGTGGGATTGATGGGGGTGTTCTAGATTATGTTCTGCATGACCTGAGAAGTGCAAAATATTGATAGGTTGGGAGAAGGCTTGCTGAATAGCAGATAGCGTGGCGCGTGATTTGGGTAAGCGGTAAGGTTGGGGGTAAAGTTGACAAATTGTTACCGATTCGAGGGAAGCATATTTGAGATCACCGAGAGGATTTTCTACACTGAGGAGGGATAAGGATGGGGATTGAGTTCGCTGGGTGGCTTTTCGCTGTTGATTATCGAGTCCGACTTGGATACTGGGGAAATAGGTAATTGTAAAGGTATCGAGAAATAAGGCATGAATGGGTAATAGGTGTAAGTCTCGGTGGGGAACTAAAATTAAATGGGTGATGGAGGGACAATGCTGCTGGAGGTACTGCATAATTCCTGGAATATCCAGCAGTTCTTTGAGGCGTTTTAAGGATTTGGGCATAGTTTTTGTCCAGCGTTTCTCCTCGTCTGAAGGAATACAGCGTTGAGGATTTCCCCTGTCTCTGGAATTGGCTTGGTTGCGCCGTTGGTCAAATTGGCGATAAGCTTGATAATCCTGTTTCCAGGTTGTCATCCAGTCTTCAAATTTGAGCAGTTGTTGAAAGGATGGGGGCAGGGATTGGGGATGGTTATTGTCAGTGGCTGGATTCCTGGGTTTGAGAACATGAAGTGGCTGTTCGTGTCCCAGGATAAATGTGGTAATCGCCGCTGGACTAATGTGCCAGTAAATAATCGCGGTATGGGGATTTAAGAGGTGTTGCATTTGTGCATAACTGGGACTGTCTTCGGTCGATTTATAAGTACCGTAGCGCAGCCAGCGCAGGCAGAGATTTTTGCGTTCTTCGGCTAATTCCAGGGCTTTTATCGGGTGAGTGGGTTCGGGGGAGTGGGCGAGTTCATCAACCCGCAATTGCACCAAGCTGGCAAATTTTCGGGAGAGTCTGATTTTATCAGCGTCTAAGGACATTTCTTGCAATAAGCGTCCGAGTAAGTCGGTGGCTTCTGCGAGTAATACCTGCACGTCTTGGGGTGAATTTAAGCCACGGTAGACTTGAATGAGGTCTTGTAAGACTTCTAGACGCTGTAATCGTAAATGCGGTGTGGTGAGGAATTCTAGGGCTTGTTGATAGCTGTTTCTGGCATCGAACCAGTCAGGCATATATTGTGTATGTTCTTTGCCATGTTGATATTGTGCTTTGCCTTTCTGCCAATGTAAATAGCCACACCCTTCGTTATATTCGGGGTTGTCGGGTTGGAGGGCTTGCAATCCGTTATTATAGTTTTGTATTTTTGCTTCATAACCGTCTAGGTAAGAGACAGCTACAGCTCGATTTGCCCAAGCGCCCCAATCTTGATTATTACTTAGCTGTAAGGCGCGATCATAGGAATCAATGGCTTCTTGATATCTTTGTAAATCTACAAAAACATTTCCTTTACCATGCCAAGCCTCGTAGGAATCAGGTTTAAACTGTAGTGCTTTATCAAAACATTCGATGGCTTCTTTATATCTTTGTAAATCTACAAAAACATTCCCTTTGTTAGACCAAGCCTCGTAGGAATCAGGTTTAAACTGTAGTGCTTTATCAAAACATTCGATAGCTTCTTTATATCTTTGTAAATCTACAAAAACATTCCCTTTACCATGCCAAGCCTCGCAGGAATCAGATTTAAACTGTAGTGCTTTATCAAAACAGTTGATAGCTTCTTTATATCTTTGTAAATCTACAAAAACATACCCTTTGTTAGACCAAGCCTCGTAGGAATCAGATTTAAACTGTAGTGCTTTATCAAGACATTCGATGGCTTCTTTATATCTTTGTAAATTCAAAAAAACATTCCCTTTGTTAGACCAAGCCTCGTAGGAATCAGGTTTAAACTGTAGTGCTTTATCAAGACATTCGATGGCTTCTTTATATCTTTGTAAATTCAAAAAAACCTCGCCTTTACTATTCCAAGACTTGTAGGAATCAGATTTAAACTGTAGTGCTTTATCAAAATAGTATACGGCATCTTGATATCTTTGTAAATGTACAAGGGCATTCCCTTTGTTATGCCAAGCTTTGTAGAAATTAGGTTTAAACTGTAGTGTTTTATCAAAGCATACTACAGCTTCTTGGTATTTTTTTAAATCTACAAAAACATTCCCTTTGCAATACCAAGCATCGTAGTAATCAGGTTTATAGTTTATGACTTTATCAATAAAATGTAGTGCTTTATCAAAGCATTCTGACGCTTCTTTGTGTTTTTGTAAATTTTGTAAAACTTCCCCTTTGTTATACCAAGCAGTGTAGAAATAAGGGTTAGACTGTAGTGTTTTATCATAACAGTCTAATGTTTCTTGATAGCGTCCTAAATCATATAAAACAAATCCTTTTAGAAACCAAGCCGCACCATAGTCCGCCTCAATCTCCAGCGCCCTGTCAAAGCTAGCCAATGCCGCTTCGTGATTCCCTGCCTCATATTCCTGAACACCTTGGTCATACCATTCTTGTGCTGTCTCCATCGCTGACCTCACCCTGCTATAGCAAGCCTCACACTAACTCTCTATTGTAGAAAAACCCAAGAGTGCGATCACTTTCCTCGGCAAAATTTTAACTTTTCCCTCAAAAGGTGAACCCGGTTAATCGAGGATAGTCTCAGCCTTTCTCCAATCCACCTCACCCAGCGACAGCAAGCCTTACGCTAACTCTCTATTATAGAAAAGCCCAAGAGTGCGATCGCTTTCCTCCGCAAAATTTTAACCTTTCCCTCAAAAGGTGAACCCAGTTCATCGAGGATAGTCTCAGCTTTTCTCCAATCCACCTCACCCAGCTATAGCAAGCCTTACGCTAACGCTCTATTATAGAAAAGCCCAAGAGTGCGATCGCGTTCCTCCCCAAGATTTTAACCCTCCCTTCAAAACCAGGAGATTCAGGGAAACCAGTCATCCTTCGCTATTGGTGCATAGGTTCTAGATAAGCAATAGTACCTAAATCACGCTAAAATGGCGGTAAAGTCCGTGGGACTCTCCAGGTAGAGCAACAAGAGACAACCTTAATCCAAAATGCTCCACGATAGAAGTCCCTACAGGTCAATGACCCTAATCTCTCAGAGTTCGGGGCTTGGAAGAATCAGCTTCCAACGTAAGCATTGTCTGAGGACTGATTGACTTACCTGTCACATCATAAAGGCAGATCAACGTCCAGGAGAAACTCAAATGATGATGAAGGCTCAAGACATCATGACTACTGATGTGGTCACCATTCGCGGTTCAGCCACCGTAGCTGATGCTGTGGATTTGATGAACGATATGGGTCTACGGGCTTTAATTGTAGATCGCCGCCATGACCAAGATGCTTATGGCATCGTCACGGAAACGGATATTGTTTATAAAATTATTGCCTATGGCAAAGATCCCAAAAAAGTCCGGGTTTATGAAATTATGAATAAGCCCTGCATTGTGGTCAATCCTGACCTCGGTGTCGAGTACGTGGCGCGATTGTTTGCCAATACAGGTATTCGCCGCGCTCCAGTGATCAAGGACAAACTATTGGGTATTATCTCTGTTACCGATATTCTCACCAAAGGAGATTTTCTCGATAAACCCAAGAGCGTACTTCTTGAAGACGAAATCCGCAAAGCGGTAGAAGAAGCACGGGCTGTCTGCGCTGAAAAAGGACCCACCTCTAAAGAATGTGCCGCCGCCTGGGATATTGTGGAAGAACTGCAAGCAGAAGCGGCACACCAACGGGCAGAAAAACTCCCCCAAACAGCGTTTGAGGAATATTGCCAAGAGTATCCCGAAGCCCTGGAATCTCGAATGTATGACAGTTAATCGGATTTGAGACTGTACCGGGCTAGCTATAAGACAAGACATCATCTGCTCGTGATATTGTTCACCACCCTAATCGTTGATGGGGTGGTGAATTTTATGACTATTTGTTCTAGCGGGTATAGTTTTGGGCGGAACTGGGCTAGGATAATTTTGCTGTTGGATAATTGAACCACTATTTTTGCCAAAGGGGTCAGGAGAATCGGGCAGATGAAAAAAAGAGTTATGTCATCTTTGGTTGTCGCTGTTATCACGACAAGTTTTATTCCTAATCCAGGTAAGACTGAGACTATCAGTAACGACTCAACGCCCGATGCTCGTCAAATCAGTCAGTTATTTTATCCGCCACCCAGCGAAGAACCGACATTTCGGGTGATTGGCAAAGGTCGAGCCAGCCAACCTGCTGATAGAGCTAGTCTCCTGTTTAAATTTGCCAGAAACTATCCGTCGCCGCCAGAGGGAGTCTTGTCTCAATTTGAACCTTCAGAAGAGAACGTAACCTTAGAGATGTTGCAACCCATTCTGGATGCACTCCAAGCCATTGGCGTTTCTGATCAAGCGATTGACTTAGAAATTCTTGAACCCAGTGGTAGTTTTTTGCCTTTTCCCTTTCCCTCCACCGCCACAGAAGGAGGAGCGCAGCTTGTTGTTACTGTGGACAATCCTAACCGCGATCGCTTAGAGGAAATTGTCAATACAGCAACGGATGCAGCCAGCCCGATTGAAGAGATTCTGATCAGTACAGTTAACGTAGAATATGCGGTGAATAACTGTCAAGCCCTAGTCCAAGCCGCTTATCAATCAGCCGTTGAAGATGCTCAAAACCGAGCCAACAGTCTAGCTGCGGCGATGGGAACTCAACTGAGGCTAGTCCCCTCAGTCGCTGAACCCTTCTATGAGGTTTTCTTACCCGGATGTGACTCAGAGGGAAATTTACCTTTTGGCAATACTACTTCATCAGTGTACGATCCTACTGCTCCTGTAGAAGTTACCGTAAACAAGGATATCTTTGTCACCTACACAGGGCGCTAAGTCGGGAAGATGGGGAAGCAATGTAGAGACGTGCCATCTTAGATGCGGGAAGGGGACTCCCGTTATACCGAAGGTTAGCGGGAGGGGAATTGCCGCCAACATTGAAATTGAGCGATAGCGAATCATTGTTTTCAGGATTGGTATTCATAGCCGTCTGCCTTATGAATAGTTCTCAAGTATTTGGGATGTACATCAAACTTTTGTGTTGGCAACTGCAATACAAAACTCGGTCTAAATCGAATAGCAATTCGACCAACATATTGACCTGCGAACTTGCCTTTTTGAACATCAGCTTTAACAATGTCGCCAGTTTGAAAACCCTGGAAATACTTTGCTTTAGGAGCGTGAGCTTTAGGGAATCCGTACTTGTTAGGACGACAACGCTGTCTGGTTCCGTGTCCTTTTGCGGCAATTTTTAGAGGTTTGATTCCTCGAATTAATAACCGTTCAGGAGTAGATGCTCCCACACAGGCTGCATCAGTCCAGTGTTGTTTTTCAATCCCTCTAGTTTTACGGTTGAACTTAGTGCGACCTCCAGAACCTACCTCTACTGGCAAACCAGTTGACTGAAGCCTTCGATACAGTTCCCATCGAGTAGCGTTAACAGCCGCAGCATCTTTAAGAGGTGCTTTGGCTTGAGCTAATACTCGCTTGAGGATTTCAGGCTTCTTTTTCAGGAATTCTTCAACGGGTTTGTTTCTTTTGGCTTGGTTACAAGAATGACAGCTAAGGCAAAGATTGCTGACTCGGTTTGAACCACCCTTACTTTTTGCCAGAATGTGTTCAATCTCGAACGGAACGTTTTCAACCCCGCAGTAAGCGCATTTTCTGTTCCATTTGGCAAGTAAATACTCTTTGACCTCAAAACCAAACAGTTCACCTCGTTGGTACTCAACCCCATTAATTTCAGGGTTTGGGATATGCTGCAAATCGAACCTGACTAGCTCTTGAGAGATTGCGATAACTGGGCACAGTTTTCTGATTCGCCTCACCCAAGTTTCAATATTTGCAATTCGACTCTCAAGGGATGGTGGTAGCCATCCGGTTTTACGGGTTCTGTTTAAGAAACGAGGCTGGCGGTAACGGGTTTTACGGTTACGGCGTCCCCTCCTTAATGACCTGCGAGCTAAGAGGGAATCTTTAATTTGTTGGCCTCGGTGCGAAACTTCAATGGCGTTTGTTACTCGCCCCGTTTCTTCTTGGACGATTGCCAATCCGGTTACTTTACTACCAGGATCGATTTTGACCCGATGTGGGTGCGTAACCGATTCTTCAACGGTTCTGTCTTGTAGGGCGATAGTAAATGGATAGCGCTTGAATACTTTAGCCCTCCCTTTGTTCAGTAATTCTCTTGCCCGTGCTGGATGGCAAGGGTCAAGAGGCTGTAGGTTTTTGTCTAGAACGAAAACTCGCATTACTTTGAGACTCTCATTACTGGTAAAGTTTGCCTCGACAATGTTATCCAGCCTTGTTGGGTACAGCTCACTGGCTTAACTCTCTACACCTGTTTAAAACTGTACGACAGAGCCTAAAACTGGCACGCATCTTAGGGTGTCATGAGCTGAATAACGTAGTTCTCGCAGAACTTAGTCTGGTCAACTAGAGCCTGTTTTCACAAGCTCCCGCTATAGTTCGCTAGAACTTAGCGGTGAGTTGTTGACTGTTCATATCCAAAGAAGACATAGGGCAGAATCTATAAGTTATAGAATGAAGTATTGCCTAGTTTGAGTTACAGTTTTGGGTCAATTTTAGATCGATTTTATGACTAAACTGGTAGTCTATAGTACCAAGACGGTTATCAAATATGAGCGGTGCGATCGCGCCTTGTATCTCCCTTAGCTTCACAGAAAACGAGACAGTAGTAAATAAATCAAGCGAAATAGAGCAGTAATGGCGATCGCACCTGCGCCAACCAACACTCCAGCCAAGATGACGCCAGGAATGGATAACCCAAGCCGTAATGCTGGTATGAACAGTAATACCAATGTTATTCCAGCTAAAATTAGCAAGTCTTTGCCTTCAATAATCCGGCGGTATTGCGTATAAATTAAACCCCCGACAATCATTCCCACTAATCCCACACTAATCCCTGAGATTCCCAGAAAACTTTTCAGTGCAATAAACAGTAACGCTCCTTCAAAGCCAGTAAACCCTGCCCCGATTAAGGTTTCTGATAGGGTAAAGTTGGGTTTTTGTCGCTGAATCGCGGGTTGTTGCTGAACCACAGGTTGCGGTTGAACCACAGGTTGGGGTTGAACGGCTGGTTGGGGTTTGGGAGTGGGGGGAGGTGGAGGCGGTGGTGCTGGGGGAGTTCGACGCGGTTTGAGGGCGTCCATCACCTCTTGAGCCGATTGAAAGCGTTTATTTGGGGTTGGCAGAAGCATACGGTTTAAGACGTCTGCTAGCGTATCACTAACCTGGGTGTAGGGTCTCCAGTTCCAAGAGTTATTGTAGGAATCATATAACTCTTCTGGCTCTTTCCCCGTCAGCAACATAATCAACGTTACCGCCAACGCATACAAGTCTGTTGACGGGTACACTTGCGCCCCTGACATCTGTTCGGGTGGCGCAAATCCCATCGAATAAATTCCCGTAGATTTACCAGAGGGGGTTCCGGCTGCGCCTTTGGTGACTTGTTTAACCGCACCAAAATCCAACAGGTACAAGCGTCCATTCTGGTGACGCATAATATTAGAGGGCTTAATATCCCGATGGATTGAACCATTATCATGGACAAACTGGAGTACCTTGAGCATTGCTCGTAACACCTCTAAGACTTCAGCTTCAGAGAATGTCCCTTTGGTTTGCAGTTCCTCCTCCAAGTCTTGTCCATCAATAAATTCCTGGACTAAGTAGAAAAACTGGTCTTCTTTACCCGATTGGTGTAGGTTACTAACACTTAAGGGGAAAAAAGCATAAAGATTGGGAATTTGGGGATGATCATTACCGAGTTGTTCTAATACCTCCGCTTCCCGTTCAAATAAACCTTGGGCAATAGCGAGTTGTTGGGGGCTTAAATCACCAGACGGCTGGAACTGCTTCACGACACAATCACGCATCGTTGGCGTATAGCGATCGCGTGCCAGAAATGCGGTACCAAAGCCGCCCTGACCCAGTAACTTGGTAGGAAGATAGCGACCCACTAAAATCAAGGGCATTCCACAAGCCGTACAATACTTCTGTTGTGCCGTTTGCAGTGTCGCCTTGTCATCGAGATCGGCAAAAAAGTTTTGAGGGCGAGGACAGGTGGGACGAGTGCAGTAAATTTCCATGTTTCCAAGAGCGCTGGCACTAACTAATTGTATCGCCCTCTTCGTTGGGGTTTGCCCTGGAAGAGCGGGTTTAGTTGAATGTATCGATGATATCTTTTCTGGAGTGACTTGCACCTGCTCCTACCTCAGATTTAAGCTAGGGTTTGCTGCATAAGTTGTCACCCATTTAAATTGGGAATGGGTAGCGAGCAAGATGCAAAGCCTGCGGCATGGCTTCGCTTAACGCATTACAACGGTTTTGCAGGTGTTGAATAATACTATGTCAGAAATTGGCAACGAAAACGAACAAGATAATACTCTGTTGAACCAATGGCGTCAGAAAATCGAAATCGCCAATCACAACAATATTTTTTGTCATTGTCGCCATTGCGGTGATGAATGGGTGGACTCCTCGTTAAAGAGTGCCTGTAATCACTGCGGTAGCCACAATATTGAACGGATTCCCTGTTGGCAGTTCCCAGATGGCTAAATTAAGGAGGTGGGAATAATTTAGATTGTCATTGGTCATTGGTCATTGGTCATTGGTCATTGCTCATACTCGCTTCGCTCCCAGCAAGCTACGTCATTTATCGAAGCACTCAATCGGGGCGGGTTTAGTGATATCAGGATGACAAGCCAATGTTAATGGTAAAACCCGCCCCTACAATAGACGTTCTAATTGCTTCCCAAGCTTCCCCAGCTTCCCCAGCTTCCCTAGCTTCCCCAGCGCCCCCAGCCTTCTTAAGGCGATCGTAATGTCCGAATGGTTAACACCTGGGGTGGCGTTGCATCTGCCGGATAGATAAAGTCAACTTCGACAAAACGGCGATCGCCTGGAGGCATTTTTAGCGTCAGCAACGGTTCTCCAGCTTGACCCCGATGTTGCACTAGATGAACTGAACGGGTACGGGCTAATCCCCGATCATCGGTGTAGCGAAGTTGTACTGTACCCCGAAAGAAGACTTGGGAATCGGGAGGATTCAAAAAGTGCAGGTTGTCGGTTTCTTCTTCTTCGTCGGGTTTAAGCGGGGTTTGAATGGCTAAAGTTACGGTTTGGGAAGCATCTGTCCGGTTGACTAAAGGCAAGGTGAGGTGATAATGCACCCCATAATTACCATGGGCGCGATAAGCAGTATCGGGGTAACGGACTTTCAGGGGCGCACTCTGCACTTGATCAGTCCCTAAGGTGATAAACGGTACCGTACTTAGGGGATAGGAAAATGCTTGACCCGGTTGAGGAATACTCAGATTCGACGCACCCGGGCGATCTACAACCTCAGTACGCCATTGAGAACCGACCGCCACACCTGCGACCCGACCATAGACAATTTTACCGTCCGTCTGGTTGGGTGGTGTCGGGATGCGATCGCGTGGTCCGGCTAAATTGCCTTTAAATAATAAATACCGCCATTCGTCAAGAGTCGGTGGACGATAGGGAAGCCCAGGTGTTCCTAAAGGTTTTCCATCCACTTTGCGATCGGAATTCAGGGGTGCATACATGGCTAAACTTGCCATATAAACAGGTCGATTGGTTCGCAGACGCATCAACGTAGACCGGGAATTGCCCAAAGCAATCGGTAAATTGAATACCATTTCGCTCTGTCGCGGCGGAATAACAACTTGAGACGGAAAGGAGGATTGATGCACACCACGCAGGATATCGGTGGCTACCCGTGAACCAGGACCAGAGTAGACCAAACCAAAGGGATTGTCCATATAGGGCGGTAAGTTGATAAACGGAGCATCCGGATTGGTTACATAACTCACCGCTTGCAAAATATCTAAGGTTACAGGTTGACTCCCTGCATTGTGAACCAGAACCCCTTGGTACATGGGTCGCCATTCCTCTGGCGTATTGGAGCGGGCGATATGATGAGCAAAGATATCAAAGCGTCCAGAAAGCGGAAAATTTAAATGAGCGCCGGGACTCGCTTTTCCGTAAGGGGGGAAGGTTGACAGTAGAATCCCCTCGGTTTGGATCACTTCGGGACTATTGCTATTAAAGACAGGTATCTGATCCAGTTGTCCGGGTAGGGGTCGTATTTGCTGGGGTTGCACCACCAATTCCTGGGCGGGAGGAGGAGTTGGGGTTGTCGGGGGGACAGGGATAACAACTTGAGCCAGCGAGAAATTGGCGAATAGAGACAGCATGAACGAAGGGGTTTTCCAACCTCACACACACAACAACAGTTCTCAGTTTCAGCGTTTCACTCCCGTCATCAGCAATAAACTGACAACAAGGGCAGAGTGATTAAGTATAGACCGATACTAAGAACTGTAGATTTATCATCCTACCGCTTGTGATTGGTCATTGGTCATTGGTCATTGGTCATTGGTCATTTGTTAGGGAACAGGGAACACCTCGGCTTCGCTCGGTGTGTAACAGGGAACAGGGAATTCAAACTGCATAAGCTGACACTACCGAGATATACGTTCCAGCGACGGCATAATTTGGATATTGACTATGACTTCCAGCTTCTACCCTAAACTGAATCGCCTGGTTTTCAGCGGAACCACAACCATAATCCTAGCCACCACCTCCCTAACCAGTTTTTTTCTTACCGCCTCACGTCCCGCACAAGCTAACCCGGAAGTTGACCTTTACACCTTATGTACGAAATTCCCCTTAAATTCGCGCTGTGAAGGCTACGAACCCCCCGTCTCGCTCAAACAGCGTTCGGGTCATGAGGGAATCTGCGCCTTAACCTCTGGTGAAACTGATCTATCCGGTAAATGCAAAATCTCCCTCACTGAGGGAATCATAACCGCTTATATTGAACAAGGCGATCGCCTTGCGGTTTTGGATGATGAAAGACCCACCCAGGAAATTACTGTTGCGGCAAGTAATGTTGATACCCTAACCTATCAAGAAGGCAAAAAAGCTAACGTGGGTCGGATTATTGGTAATACTTTGCTGTTCGGCGTTCTGGGTGCCGTTTTCACCAAACCGGATAAGATTGCCCAAATTGAGGTAGGTTTCACCGGAGAATCTGAGCCCGCAACGACACAGGTTTTGACCTTAGTAACCGAACGGGAATTGGGACTGACGTTAAGAAGCAATTTGGAACGATTAACGGGAATTTTCGCGGAAATTCCTGCCGAAGAGGAACCGGAAACTCAAGAAACAACAGTCGATAATTCCGAGACTTATTCAACAGATTTAGATGAATTTTGTGAGTCTTATCCACACAATTCGCGTTGTCAGAATTTCACCGATGAATAGAGAATCGAGCGACTCAAGAACCTATTTTTGATCGTAAGGAAGGGCGGGTTTTGTTGTTCCGTCATCAGTAATAAGCAGATTGAGTGCCTAAACCCGCCCCTACAACTATGTGATTTCAGTTATCATTCTGTTTACCTCCATCACCCCATTCCTCCCCAAATCAGCCGCGCTACCCAAAACGGCGCTAAAGTCGCGATCGCGATCCAGTCTCCCCAGTGTAAGCGAAGTTGATGCCATTGGACTCGATGCTGGTTGGGACTGGTAAAACCACGCACTGTCATCGCTTTGGCAATTTGATCAGCTCGCATGAGTAGGTTTTCTAATAACCGTTCAGTCACCATGATCCAAACTTGGGCGCTGCGGCGAACCCCTAGCTTTTTCCAGTTAATCGCACGAGTCCGAATCGAACGGACTAAATTTTGAACTTCCTCCAAAACTAAGGGAATAAAACGCAAGGATAAGGTTAATGTTAGAGCAATTTCTGTCACTGGAATATTCAGACGCCGTAAGGGAAGCATTAGACTTTCTAACCCGGCGGTAATTTCTTCTGGGGCGGTGGTGAGCAAGTAAAGATTGGTACTATAAATTAGTGTAAAAATTACGGTACTGACCCGAACCGCTAGATCCAATGAGCGACGGGTAATTGTTACTGGACCCGCTTCCAGGAGAATATATCTGTAGTCCGTCGGTTGGGGTAAATTGGTCAAGATAAAGGTTTCACTTTCAGAAGCCTCTGGAACCAATTCACGTCCGATGCCAAAAGGATTATACCAGGGTCTAGGTTGAGGCGATGCCTGTGCTGAGGTTTCAGCAGACTCAACCATGAGGATGTCCGCCTCAGGAAGCCGATACTGATGATCAACCGCCAATCCATCGGGTGCGATCGCGGTGAGAATAAACACAAATACTGATAGCATCAGCAACCAACCCATCTGCTGACGCCAAACCCGTAAGGGGATACGGGCTGACAGGGTGAGCAAAATAAGTACCACAACAACTGCCAAACGGCAATAGGGATTGGCTAATAAAGGTACTGCCAAAAAGCTCATTAACCAGATAAGTTTTACCCGAGAATCCAGGTAATGGAGCCAAGTTACAGGTTGTTCCAGGTATAGCCCTAACGGGAGCGATCGCAGTAAGTCCATGGTTTGTCATTTGTCATTCGTCATTCGTCATTCGTCATACTCGCTTCGCGAGAAGCAAGCTACGTCATTCGGCAAAAGGGAATGGGGAATAGGCAAAAATATACCCTCGAAGGTTGTCAAGAATCAATGTATCCCATCTCACTCTTGTTTTGACCATTGACCCTTGACAAAGGACATAAGACAAAGGACAAATTAAACCCGAACGGCTCGATTAGCTCGGCTGCTTTCAACATCGCGGACTTTCTTACCGCGCCATAATAGACGCAAGGGTGTCCCTGTAAAACCCAGTTGTTGGCGAAATTGACGCTCAATATAGCGGCGATAGTTTTCATTAAATCGTTTCGGATCATTGACAAACAGGGCAATCGTTGGGGGTTTAGTTTTAACCTGGGTGCCGTAGTAAATTTTGCCTTGGCGTCCTTGGCGGTTGGTGGGCGGGGAATGCCAGTTAATGGCTTCTTCAAGCACTTCATTAATCACAGACGTACTGACGCGGCGCTGGTGTTCGGCGGCAACAGTATCGACTAAATCGAGAATTTTGTCTACTCGTTTTCCGGTCAAGGCGCTGACAAAAATCATCGGTGCCCATTCAATAAAATAGAGGCGATTTTTCAGCAGTTTTTCGTATTCATAGATCGTATAGGTATCTTTTTCAATCGCATCCCATTTGTTGACCAAGATAACCGCCGCCCGTCCATCTTCAGCAATGCGTCCAGCAAGTTTTTGGTCTTGTTCGGTAACACCATCTAGGGCATCAACCACGAAGAGAACCACATCAGCACGGCGAATGGCTTTGAAGGCGCGATTAATGCCAAAAAATTCCGGTCCATATTCGACATTTTTCTTCCTACGAATGCCTGCGGTATCAATAAGACGATAGAGTTGAGATTCACTCTCAGTTTCTGGGTTTCCGGGGCGTTCGACAATCATATCAATGGCATCGCGGGTCGTACCCGAAACGGAACTGACGATCGCCCGTTTTTCTCCCGTCAGGGCATTTAATAGACTAGATTTACCCACATTCGGACGTCCGACAATCGCCACGTTGATTTCTGAGGAGTCGGGAAGCATTCCCACCGTGGGCAAATGGGTAATCAGTTGATCCAGAAGTTCTCCTGTTCCTGCACCGTGAATCGCCGAGACGGGGAAAGGTTCGCCTAAACCGAGTTCCCAAAACTCAGCCGCTTGGATTAGTCCTTGTTGGGGGGATTCGCACTTGTTTACAGCCAGAACAACCGGGACAGGGTGCTGGCGTAGCCAATCTGCGATCGCCTGATCAGCCGCCGTGGGACCCGCTTGACCATCGACCACTAATATAGCGGCGCTGGCTTCGCTGAGGGCTGCCATTGCCTGTTCTCGAATCAGGGGCAGAAATTCGGTATCATCATCAAAAACCAAACCCCCGGTGTCTACAATCGAGTAATCCCGGTCTTGCCAGAACGCGGGTCGATACGTGCGATCGCGGGTAACTCCCGGTTGATCATGGACAATCGCATCCATCACCCCGGCTAACCGATTGACAAGCGTTGATTTGCCCACATTCGGGCGTCCGATTACAGCAACTACTGGCAAACCCATCGTCATCCCCCTAACTTATAGGAAGCATTACGCTTCAGTCTTCCTATTGTAGCGACGTCAGAGGGCGTGGCTGATTCCTTTATCGGCTGGAATCTTTGGGAACGGCAATCATAGACAGCGTTTGACGAACTGAGGGGGAAGGAGGCGGTTGTACAATCTAGAAGACTACCCATCCAATCCACCATGCCCAAACCCGTTATTCCCCGCATTGAACAACTGAGAGTCAAAAACTATCGTGCTTTACGGGATCTTGAACTGAAAAATATTA
The DNA here is from genome assembly GCF_040220235.1 of Coleofasciculus sp. B1-GNL1-01. NCBI lineage: Bacteria > Bacillati > Cyanobacteriota > Cyanophyceae > Coleofasciculales > Coleofasciculaceae > Coleofasciculus > Coleofasciculus sp. B1-GNL1-01. Next base: position 66,096 of record NZ_JAVJTO010000047.1, on the reverse strand, counting down.
CACCACTAACAGTCTTCTTGGGTCCAAATGGCAGTGGTAAATCCACCATTTTTGATATATTCGCATTTCTGTCCGAATGCTTTCAATTTGGTCTACGTCGGGCTTGGGATCGGCGGGGACGGTTTCGAGAATTGCGAACTCGGGGGGAGGAAGGTCCAATATCTTTTGAGTTGAAATATAGGGAAAAGCCACAAGATCCAATTATCACCTACTACCTGGCAATTGACGAAGGTTCTCGTGGTCCTTATGTTGCCGAAGAATCTTTACAATGGCGACGAGGACAAAAAGGTGCGCCATTTCGGTTTTTGAACTTTAAGGAGGGGACAGGTGAAGTCATCAGCGGTGAAATGCCGGAGAAAGAAGACGAAGGTATTTCTCAACAGCTAGACTCTCCTGACATTCTCGCAGTGAATACCCTGGGACAATTCGCGAGTAATCCTCGGGTGAGCGCTCTGCGTCGATTTATCAGTGGTTGGTATCTGTCTTATCTTACAGCCGATCATACTCGTAGCACACCCGAAGCGGGTCCTCAAGAAAGGCTCTCTGAAACAGGTGATAACCTGCCTAATGTCATTCAATATCTCAAAGAGCAGTATCCTGAGCAGCTCGATCAAATTCTAACAACCCTGACTCGTCGGATTCCGCGCCTAGAAAGCATTGATGCTGAGATGATGCAGGATGGGCGATTGCTCTTACAAGTCAAAGATGCCCCATTCCAAAGACCCATTTTGGCTAAATTTGCCTCAGATGGCACCCTGAAAATGTTTGCCTATTTGACTGTTCTCTATGATCCCGATCCACCTAAACTCATCGGCATTGAAGAACCAGAAAACCATCTCCACCCTCGTTTGCTACCTGAGCTAGCCGAAGAGTGCCGAACTGCATCTGGACAAAGCCAGTTAATGGTGACGACTCACTCACCGTACTTTGTCGATGCTCTGCGCCCAGAAGAACTTTGGGTACTCTATCGTGATCAAGAGGGCTTCACTCAGGCGAAGTGTGCTGCCGATATGCGCGGTATTCCTGAATTTATGGCTGAAGGTGCAACCCTGGGTAATCTCTGGATGGAGGGATACTTTGAATTTGGTGATCCGCTCAAAAACCAGGGTGCGCCTAAAACTAAACGTTAGTAGTTATGCTCAACATGACGGTATTACATTTAGAAGTTTTAGTTGAAGAATATTCCGCAGAAGTTGCTCTTAAAAACCTATTGCCTAAAATTATTCCCTCTGATGTTGAATTTGAAATTCACTCATTCCAAGGAAAACCGGATTTGTTGAAGAAACTTCCTCAACGACTCAAAGGTTATCTCTCTTGGCTACCAGATGATTGGCGGATTGTTGTCCTTTGTGATCGTGACAATGATGATTGCCAAGACTTAAAAAAAATGCTTGAAGATTTTGCCATTCTCAGTGGATTTACAACTAAATCCAGCACTTCAAGCCAACAATTCACCGTACTCAATCGCATTGCCATTGAAGAGCTTGAAGCCTGGTTTTTAGGAGACGCAACTGCTATCTGCCAAGCATATCCCAAAATCGCAAAAAGTTTTGCGACTCAACAACGTTATCGTTACCCTGATGCAATTAAAGGAGGAACCTGGGAAGCTTTGGAAGCCTTACTAAAAGGAAAGGGATACCATCAAGGCGGCTTGAACAAGGTTGAAGCAGCGCGAACAATTTCTGAGTATATGCAACCTCAAAATAATCAATCGCCGAGTTTCCAGTGCTTTAAGGCTGGGATACAAGCTTTTTTCAGATGATATAGCAATAGACACATCGATTAGGACGTTCGACACTATTGTAGAGACATTGTATGCAACGTCTCTACTAAAAAAGAAAATAGGGAGCAATGAACAGGTAAAAGCAGTCCCTCGAACGCAGGAAAAGGTCAATGGATTTAATATTATTTTTACAAATTACGAATAAACCGTTATAACCCCGGAATTTCTGACAACTTACCCTCGACTTCTTCAACCGAAAACCCTGTCATTTCTTGCCATTCTTCGACCGTGAACTCATACCCCCGCTCTTTCGCCATTTCGATAAAGGCGTCTACGTTGGGGGCAGCACTAAGTTCCTCTCTTAAAGCCGGATTCGCCTTAGCATCTCGAAACAGCTTCGCTACTTGCTCCTTTGCCATTCCCGGTAACTCCTAACTTGACCAAATAATGCTACACTAGCAGACTTCCGACTCTAGTCAAAGCCATTTGTGTTAAATTTCTCAACACTTTGGGAAACAATTGATTATAGTAACACCGTAGCTATGGCAGGATAGCAGTACACCGCGAAACACAGCTTGGCAGGAGTAGCCATTATGGTTAAGGGGAACCCAAAAGGATTTCTGGGACGTTTATTCCAACAATTTCGCAGCGTTGAAGGGAGTCGGGTTTTCCATCGCTTCAAGACGATCCCAGGTCGCTTGCGGGCAATCCTGCTGCGGTTTGTCCCGGCGCGTTTCCTTTGGTTAGTTCCCTTTCTGCAAGATGAACTGAAACAGCGTGCGCCAAGTTTGGATGAACTCAAAGATCGCATGGCGGGTAAAACGAAACCCGGTGAAGGATTAGAAGCCGAAGCCGAAGGTGGCGTGGTGACAGAAGTCGTCGTTCCGCCCGGGGTAAAGTCCCTCTATCCAGAGTATCGCTGTGTTCGGGGAAATCCTTTGTACTGTGAATGGGTGCAACAAACCCTGCTTGAACAACCCGGTGCCAACTATTGTACTCAATGTGGGTTTCCGACACTGTTACCGCCAGAAACAAAAATTCGCGGACGTCGGGGAACCTATCAAATTGAAGGCTTCCTGAAAAATCGGGGTCGAGGTCGGCTTTATCAAGCCCTGCAACTCCCGACTCGTCAACCTGTGGTGATTCGAGAATACCTCCTGCCCGATCGCTATTTTAATTTCCAAGAAACTCAGTTACGCAAAGAAGCCTTTGTCAATCTCGCTGGTGTCACCTTAGCTGATGGGCGAATGCAAGACTTTCGGCTTGTCTCTCCCTGGGACGCGATCGCAGATCCCCGTTTTGAACGCTGCTATTTAGTTAGCCAGGGGATCTTAGATACCTATCCTAGTCTAGCCAGTTACGTGGCAGAAACTGGGGCGATGACCAGTTATCAGGTGCGACAAATCCTGGAACAAGTGTTGCAAAGTTTAGAATTTCTCCATGGACAAAAATTTCGTCTCCCTTCGGGTTTAGTCCAAGAGGGACTCACCGATGGCAATATCAGTTTAGATAGTTTACTGATTGTTCCCAGTTTCCAAGGCTTTTTTATCTATTTGTGTGACCTCCTCTTGTGGGAAGGACGATTTGATCCGCCCTTACTCGAACGTCCTTTAATCTCTGCCAAAAAGGATTTACAAGACTTGGGGTATGTGGCATTTTATCTCTTAAACGGCGGTACTCATGATCCGGTTACTCTTCAACCCTTTAATCCCCGGATTACCAAGCATTGGCCCCTCATTAAACCCGTGTTTAAGGACTATATTTTATCCCTGATTGGTATTGGTACATCATCCTTTGAAACCGCAGAAATTGCCCGCCGCGCTTTATTACAATTGCCCCCTGAACCGCAAATTATCCCACCATTCTCCCAACCGGAAGCCGAAGCCGAGGCGAAGAAAAAGAAACGGCGATGGTGGCGTCCTCGGTTATTTTTGCTACTTTGGCTACTCCTGTTATTGGGACTATTAATCTGGTGGCTATTCGGCAGAAATCAACCCCAAACCGCGATGGACACCGACCCATTTCCCTGCTGTATTGAACAGGTATCCGGGATTCCCACAGGAACATTTACTTATACAGCAGAAGAATACGGAGCGTGGGATTATATCCTAGAGCAACCCAATTTAATTGCTAAGGATACCACCTTGGCAGGTGAATTATACCAGCGTCAACCGAAATTAGAGTTAAACTATCAACCTGTACCCTCTTGGACAGACGCGATCGCCCAGGTTCGGGAGGAGGAGGCGGAGTTTGCGATCGCGACTCCCCTGAATCCCCTAGGATTTACCTTAGACACAGAAGAAGTGGCGCATGATGGCTTAGTTGTCTTTGTCGCTTTCAGTTATGCACAACGGGAAAACAGCTTACCCGCCGCCTTAAAGGGGCAAATTAGCTTTGAGCAATTACGCTTACTCTACACCGGAGAAATTACCAATTGGCAAGAATTAGGAGGACCTAATCTCCCCGTTCAACTCTATGTTCCCCCCAGTGATCAAGCCATTGAACTGTTTAAGCAGCGGGTTCTGCGAGAGGATACGAATACAAGTAATATTGCCGAATTTGAAGCACTTCTGCAACAAAGTAACCAACCGAGTCGATCATTTGCCAACTTAGGTCGTCCGCCAATTATCCGCACCCAAACCTTTGAGACACTGCGACAAGTCATTCGGGATTTTGAGGGGCGAGACATTGGCGCGATCGGATTTGATTCTTTGAGTAAAGTGTTAGGACAATGTTCAGTCTATCCCCTAGCCATCGTGGACGGAGAAAATGATCCGGTTTCACCCTTAGTACAAGATAACCGACAACCAATTACTCCGAACACAGATTTATGTAATGCTAAAGGGAGTTATGGTGCTAATGTGGAGGCATTTATTAGCCAAACCTATCCCTTAGCTTATCCCTTAGCTGTTATTTATCCAAGAGATAATAGCCGTCCCCCCATTGGCACAAAGTTTGCTGAAATTCTCAGAACTGAACAGGCGCAATGTTTATTGTCTAAAACCGGATTAGTCCCACTGCGACCCTATCTGGATTCTACATTCTGTACTCAGGAATTAGGGGCTGCTGAATAAGTGTTGTGGTGAGGGGGAGCTGGGGAAGCTGGGGAAGCGGTGTAGAGACGTAGCATGCTACGTCTGGGAGCTGGGGGAGCAAGGGTACATTTTCCCTGAGCAAGGTGATGCCATACTTATGAAGTTGGTATCACAGTCAATTCCGGCTGTCTGAATCAAACAGAGATTTTTGAAGCTAATTCTTCCAGGGTTAGCCATTCATTATCCATCTCGCTAGAGGATGTTAAGGAAATAAATAACCCTTCTATCTCCTTCCAGGCAGACTCCTGGAATTGAGGAACATTATCGGGTATGTTGATAGTCTCTTGATCCTCATAAAACGGGAATTGGCTGAAGTGAGTGCTATCGAATAACCGATACTCTAGGTTTTTTCCCGCAGCATGTTTTTTTTCTAAGGTTACTAGACTGCGGTTTATTATCTCCACTGTTTCTTGCTGTCCATCACGTTGGGTTCTAGCTATTTCGGCAATTGTTTGGTAATCTTTTAAGCACTCACGAGAAGAAAATGTCAACCCTACAGTTTCGGAATTTTGCTCCGGTTGAATCTTCTCGTTAAAATTGGCTCGAATGACCTGGTGAATTTTATGGAAGAATTCCATTTCTCAACTCCCTTGCTATGAGTGGCACTGCTTTTAGGTGCTAGTTGTTTACATTTCTTTACCCATTATGCTAAATCTACCTAGAAATAATTTTGTGTTCACAAACTCTTCACAAAAGCCGCTTGTCATTCGTCATTTGTCATTTGTCCTTTGTATTTCAATGTATGACAGCTTAGAACGCGACTTAGTCATGTAGAGGATACCGCTAAAATAATACCATTGGTTATACTCGTAGGGTGCGTTAGGCAAATTTTTGGATTAACAGTTATTAATTCAGAACATAAGTAAGCCGTAACGCACCAGATTTAATTGGGTGATGGGGTAACTTTAACTAGAGGAGTGGGAGTTTTCGACCGTTGTGAATTGGTGTAAGCGGGTCGCCCCTACGGGATAACCCAAGGTGATATATACTCAATTAAATACTTAATCAGGACTTACGCAGCCACTTAGTTAAGGTGCGTTACGCTACGCTAACACACCCTACATATACAGCAGTTTGCTCTGCTATGCGGTACATTGTCGATCCCCCTAAATCCCCGTGCAAAAAAAGCGAAGCATCCTTTGGCTTCCCCCTTTTGAAGGGGAACGGGAGGGGGATCTGAAGGGGGACTTTGATCTACTGTACTTTATTACAGCGCAAAGAGCTGTAAATTCTTTGAGTAAATCCTATTAGTATTAATCTGGCATATCCAATAATTCTGGCACGGTTACAAATTGATAACCGCGCTGTTTAAGTTCAGTAATCAACTTCGGTAAAGCTGCCACTGTTTTAGAGCGATCGCCCCCGCCATCGTGTAATAAAATAATACCACCCGGTTGCGCGTCTTCAAGGGCGTTATTGATTAATTTTGGCACAGTAATCCGGCGACTTTGCCAATCTTTTGTATCGGCTGACCACATAATGACGGCATACTTTTTTTGGTGAGCATAGCTCACTAAGCCGTTATTTAAAATCCCAGCAGGCGGTCTGAATAACGCCGTTTTGACACCAGTGAGTTGATGAATTAAAGTGGCGGTTGTCTCCAGTTCATGCGCTGCCGCCGATGGACTGTACTGATGATAGTGATGATTCCAAGTATGGTTACCAATGGCATGACCTTCAGTCACAATTTGTTTCATAAGCTGGGGATGATTCTTAACTGTCTTACCGACAACAAAAAAGGTGGCTTTGATATTTTCTCGTTTGAGAATGTCTAAAACTTGGGGAGTTGTCTGCGATGAAGGTCCATCATCAAACGTGAGGGCAATTACTTTAGCCTTATCCTTAAGGACACGAGAATGAATGGTTTTGCCTTGAAATTCTACTGGCACAGAAAAAGTTAAGCGTTTGGCTTCTTCCTCTGCCAAGTGAGCCAACATTTTTTCATAGATTTCTTGTTCCTCTCCAATTAAACCCTTGATTTGTAAACTCTGGGAATTAGAGCGTTCTTGTTGGTTCAGCTTTGGACTAGGAATCGCTAGCTTTGGGTTAACTGAACGAGCAACCGATACACTCAAACTTGCAATAAAACCAAGTGTGGCAGCGGTTAAACTAATGAATAATTTGTACTGCCAAACTAACTGACAAGGGTTTGCCACCTTACGTCTCCTTCACTCCTCTAAATACACAGGCGGCGCGTCATGGTTGTTTAGCCGATCAGCAATGTTTGGATCATTCTTGTTGCAGAATAATCCAAGCGGCGGGTTAATCTATCGCCAGACATAAATGTCTAAGCGTAGATCAACCCGCTTGATGAATTCTGATGCTAAACCCTGCGTCTCAATCGTTAAACGCAACCATTTCGGGGGATATTCAGTTCGCTGTAGGGCAACTGGATACCGAAATCCGCCTTAGTGTTAATGATTCTTTTGTTAGTTACGACGCAAATGGCAGTATATCCGGGATAAAGGATTAGTTTTTTTTTAGTGGGAGGTGTAGCAGAAGGTAGAAGGGTAATGCTTTTAGGCAAGCTTTTATTCGTTAGTTGACAATAATCCTTTTGTGTGGTATTCACTAATGATTCTATCGGTAACCTCAGGAATTGTTAATCCATCCGTATTAATTTCGATCGCGTCAGCAGCTTGGCGCAGGGGGGCTAAGGTGCGAGTGCTGTCACGCTGATCTCGCAGTTGAATATCCGCCTCTAGCTGTTCTAAACTAACAGTACCTTGGTCTTCGTCTTGGAGATCTTGCAGGCGTCGGCGTGCCCGTTCTTGAACTGAGGCGGTGAGAAAAATTTTCAGTTCAGCATCGGGGAAAACATGAGTCCCGATATCTCGCCCTTCAGCGACAACGCCACCTTTAGACGCCCAGCGCTGCTGCTGTTTGACTAATTCGTGACGTACAACCGGGAGCGCCGCGATCGCAGAAACATTGGCGGTAACCTCTAAGGAGCGAATCGCTTGGGTGACTTCTTTGCCATCAATCCACACCCTCAAACTTTGGGGTTGGGAACCACTACTGATTAAGGAAATTTGACATTGACTCACCAATTCCGCGATCGCAGGTTCATCGGTGAAATCAATTCCGGCTTGCAGCACTCGCCACGTCACCGCCCGATACATGGCTCCCGTATCCAGATACATTAAGCCTAATTGCTGCGCCACTAACCGAGTCACCGTCGATTTCCCCGCTCCCGCCGGTCCATCAATAGCAATAATCGGTCGGCGATTTCGCAGCAGAATATTATCAATTAAACGAGTTGAACCCAGACGAGCCGCGATCGCGAGTAATCCTTGATCTTCTACTTGTTCTAGGGGAGTCAGAGTAGTGGGATGCACTAATTCGATGTACTCAACTTGAATCTCCTCTATCCAGCTGAGTTCTGAGGTAACGGCGGCAATTAAGGAGGTGCGATCGCGCTCCCCAGCTTGGAACACATTTTGGGCATTTTGTAAACCCTTGTAGAGAATCGGAGCTTGTGCCTTTTGTGCTGATGTCAAATACTGATTGCGAGAACTATAGGCAAGTCCCGATGGCTCACGGGCGATCGGACAAGATACGATAGTGACAGGCAAATTTAGATCCGCGACCAAGCGGCGAATAATCGCCAATTGTTGAGCATCCTTTTGACCAAAATAAGCGCGATCGGGTTGAACGAGATTTAATAACTTCGTGACTACAGTCGCCACTCCCTGAAAATGACCCGGACGGGAATGACCACATAATATAGAAGTCATCGCTGGTGGGGGCATAACTTGAGTGAACTCCGTCGGGATGTCTGAATCCGATGGGTCATCACCATACAACTCCACGGCTGTGGGTGCAAAAATCACATCAACTCCCGCTTGTTCACAAAAGCGTTGATCCTCCTCCAACTGACGCGGGTATTGCTGCAAATCTTCCCCAGGTCCAAACTGGAGTGGATTGACAAAAATGCTGACAACGACAATAGCATTTTCGCGTCTCGCCCGCTCGATTAAGCTCAAGTGACCGGGGTGCAACGCCCCCATCGTCGGTACTAAACCGACGGTTTTTTGGGTTCGATGACGTTCTAAGTGGCAGCGCAATCCCGCGATTGTCGTAAACAGACGCATGAGAGTTTAGTGGTTGGATCTTAGATCGATGTTAGCAATTTTGTCATTGGTCATTGGTCATTGGTCATTCGTCCAAGAATTCATGAACTTTGTAGGGGCGACCCGCTTGCACTAATGAACAACTCCAGTTCACTCAATTGGGTCGGGTCGCCCTCTCCTCTCAAACGCGCCATGGCACGTCTGGAACATTCACGCGCCAGGTTCCCTCGAAGGTTGTGATTCTTCACACCTTGTCCGACTAGGGAAGCGAAGGATCGGTCAGGACGGGTTTTGCAGAAACGTTACCATCAATAACCACGCATCAAGTTCCTAAACCCGCCCCTACACACTCAAAACTATTTCCTAGCTAGTTATCTAAAACCTCAATCCGTACAGGTGCCACACCCGTCCTAATCAATCCTAGGACTCTGGCGGCGGCGGCGGAAAGGTCAATGACTCGCCCTCTGGTATAGGGTCCTCGGTCATTAATCCGCACGATAACGGAGCGACCATTATTTAAGTTGGTGACCCGCACGTTAGTACCAAAGGGTAAGCTGCGATGAGCGGCGGTTAGGGCATTTTGATTAAATCGCTCACCACTGGCGCTGCGGTTTCCGTGAAAGCCAGGACCATACCAGGAGGCAATACCCTTAACCTGGAAACGTACAGGACCCAGGGCGACTTGGGCGATTGTCTGGGCTTTGGGTTTGCCCTCAATTTCGCGTATGGGGGGAGCATTACCCATCAAGCGTCGCAGTCGGTTCGTGGCTTGTCGGGCATCTTCGGTTAGGTTTTCGGTGGTATCGGGCAGGATAGTGTTGTCGTTAACTTGCACCAACTCCTGGTCGTTTACCTTGATGCTGTAGCAGTTACACGACTCATTCCAACGAACAGCGATCGCCTCTGCATCAATATTATCCCGATGCAGTTGATTGAGTTGAGCCGCAACCGCTGTCGCCCGCCCTACGGCATCATCTGGATTGCCATTACTGGTCGAGGTGACACTAGGCGAGGCGGTATTGTCCAGTTGGTCTACCTCTGAGGATTGATAGTCAGACACCGTTTTCGATGAGGAATACCCGGGTTCGGAGTCATTTCCCAGAGCCACTTCTCCCACTTTGGTAACATTATTTGCAGTTGCAGGAGAACCTAAGAACGTCAGGACAGGGATGTCGCGTACATAAAGAGTAGCCGCCTGACGCCCATCGAGTGAATAGGCATGAATTTTAGCAATGATTTCTTCTGCTTCCCCAACTTGAGCCGTTGGGGATTGAAATTCTCCCACTTTTACCACCTCTGGTGGCTGAGGAGTTGGTTGAGAGGAGGTTGAGGGAGTTGTTTGCCGAGAGTGTAGCGCTTGAGCGGGAGTCAAGTTGCCCTCAGAACCTTGATCAACTGCCTGAGCTTGGTTAGCCGGATTGGATATCACTGTGCTGAGGGCTGTGGTTAAGACGGTAACAGTGAGACCACTCAAAATTCGCTGATTCATAAGCCTATATCAAAAGCCTCTGGAATTCTACGTTTAGGGTTATGGGTGGTGATGCAAGAGAATTAAGAAAAATCTGCTGCAACTCATACTCATCGATTTCGTCCTATTTTTGTGGAACTGACACAGACTAACACGAAGTTTTGGGTTTGGGGATCAGTGATTTTTGGGAATCAGCGATAAGATTTTCAAAAGTGCGATATCATGTAATTTGCTCTAAAGCTTAATCTGGCAAGGATTTCCCGCTTTTACACCTCTCAGGGAATTTACGAGATTCTTAACAAAACTTTACAATAGAGGCAACAAACCTCGACCGTCGCGGCGAAGGTTTTCCATCAAGCTCCTCTGCTCCTCCGCGATGTCGTGCTTTTACTCTAGGCTTTGCCGGGATCAACCTGTAAAATATCCGAGGGAGGAAAACAAAGGACACCCTCGCAACTTTGGTTGGGGCGGGTTGATTCACATCAAGGTGGCAAAAAAACGATAATAGTGAAACCCGCCCCTACATTCCTCGGTGGGAACGGGTTGAGTCACATCGGGGCATAAAAAAATGATAATAGTGAAATCCGCCCCTACATTTGGAAAAATTCTTTCATTCCTAGTGATATTTCATGGATTATCGAGAAGCTGGTGTTGATATCGAAGCAGGTCGAGCGTTTGTACAGCAAATTAGAGGGCTAGTCCAAAGCACCCATCGACCCGAAGTTTTAGGTGGACTCGGTGGCTTTAATGGTTGCTTCCAGTTACCGATGGGATATCGCGAACCCGTTTTAGTATCGGGAACCGATGGAGTGGGGACAAAGCTGAAACTGGCTCATGAGTTAAATCGTCACGACACTGTGGGAATTGACTTAGTTGCCATGTGTGTCAACGATGTCTTGACATCTGGCGCACAACCCCTATTTTTTTTGGACTATTTAGCCACAGGAAAGCTGAATCAAGCGCAACTCACGCAGGTGGTAGCAGGTATTGCTCAGGGATGTCGTCAGGCTGGCTGCGCGTTGTTGGGAGGAGAAACCGCAGAAATGCCTGGTTTTTATCAACCGGGAGAGTATGACATTGCTGGCTTTTGTGTGGGAATGGTGGAAAAAAGCGAAATTTTAGACGGTTCCCAGGTGCAATTGGGAGATGTGGCGATTGGTTTAGCCAGTCAGGGGGTTCACAGTAATGGGTTTAGTTTAGTCCGCAAAATTGTTAGCGATTCAGTTAACCAGGAATCGCCGTTAAGTTGGGATAGCTGTCTCGATTTACTGGGAGGTCAACGTTTAGGAGACGTGTTGCTGACGCCGACTCAAATTTACGTGAAACCGATTCTGGATGCGCTACAAGCTGGGATTGAAATTCATGGAATGGCTCACATTACAGGTGGCGGTTTACCAGAGAATTTACCTCGGTGTTTAGGTCAAGGGCAATCGGTGCTGATTGAGCCGAATAGTTGGGAAATTTTACCTATTTTTCAATGGCTCGCTGAGGCGGGTCAAGTGAGTCTGGAGGAGATGTTTAATACATTCAATATGGGGATTGGGTTTGTGGTGTTGGTGTCATCTGTTCAAGCCGAAAAAACCTGTCGTTGGTTTGAATCTCAAGGCGTCACAGCTTATCGGATTGGGGAAGTGGTTGAAGGGACGGGTGAAGTGGTTGGTGTATCGGGTTAATTAGGATTTGCTGAATAAGAATCCCCTTTTGCCATGGCGATTGTTTTGCCATGGCGATTGAAATCGCTGCTACACAAACAAAGTCCGCCTGCGCGGACTGGGTTATAAGGGGGGTAATTAACCTGGATTTGGTATCATTCATCTTTTTAGTAGAGACGTTGCATGCAACGTCTCTACAACTATCTTTTCGGTTGCACCCTTTCTTTAACTAAATCCGCCCCGACGCAGGTTTCTAGGCTTCCTGTGAAACGTTAGGAATCCGATAAGTTGAGCAAATCCTGGGATTTTAGATGTTCCGTCAACCAAGTTTGATCGGCTTGAGTAAGACGCGGGGAAAGCTGGCGATTATAGTCAATGACAAAGGCAAAACCCGCGCGATCGTATACCTCGTGAATTAAACGTTGTAAATCTAGTGTCGGTTCATTCTCGCCTCGACGAAGAGGGATTTTCAAAATAGGAATTGGAGTTTGCAAGGATAAAGAATATAAATTAGCACGAGGACGCTGATCAGCCTGACTAATCAGGATACGATAAAGGGATGGTGTAAATTGTCCCCCCATGGGCATCGGTGTACCCCCAGGAAGTAAGTCAATTTCCACGAGATGGGCAAGGCTGCGTAGAACCTTTTGGCGCTTGGTTTCGTAGGCGGTGCGCCCTTGACCCGCTTTTTTGTTTTTGGGAGAGAGGAGTTCAATAACGGTGACAACTAACCCTGTTTCAATTTCGCGGATTTCCAGGTAACTTTCGCGCACCTCTTCAGGCATTGGTACTGTAACAATCGTGGGTTGTGGTGTCAGTGTGCCAATGGTGCTGGATAATTCATCTTGGCTGGGACGATTGACTCCCTGAGTGACGCTGACATCGGGAATTCCGACTAAGACAGACTCTCCATCACTCATTTCATAGATGCGACGTTCAACCGCCGCCCTATATTTCAGCAAGATTTGGGGGTTGAGGGCATCTGCGATCGCGACAATTAGCCGACTATGGAATTCTGACCAGAGTTGGGGAGTTTCCAGGTATGGATTCATCCCAGGAAAGGGGGAAGGCATAGTGCGATCGCAAAACTACTATTTTATTGATCGTAGCGGATTGACTGAAATTGGGTCAGGAGCATGAGAACATCCGATAGATGCCGTTTATTTGTTGCAATACCCGTCGGTTTGTCCTAACCCTTGTGGCGGTTACTATACTTGCGGCGTTGTTCGTCAGCAAACTCTGGGAAAGAGCGAAATCGACCCGCCTCAAAATCATCTAAACCTTGCTGAATGCCTTTAATCGCTTCCTCTGAATCTTGTTCTTCCCACTCTAAGACACGAGCCAGTAATTCAGATGCAACAAGACCAACATCTTGACCTTGCCGAGCGGCTTTGTCACGCAATAGCGCTTCTAACTCTGGGTTAAGGGTGACAACAATTGCCATAAAGCGACATCCTTCTTCGGGGAGCTAAATTGCTTAACGATTGGCTACATAACGTAGTAGCTAGCGCCAGTCGGGATTTTTGGCTACATACAGATCAGAATCGGTCATTGCAGCACAGTATTAAGCTGCTATACACTGAATTAGGGTCTATGTTTAGCCTACTTTCATCATGAGCTACCGCGATATCATTACCATTGAGCCAGATAAACTAGGCAGCAAACTCTGCATTCGCCAAATACGTATCATCGTTTATGATGTCCTAGGCTGGCTAGCGGCTAGCATGTCTAATGCTAAAATTATAGACGACTTTCCCGAATTAACTGCAATAGATATCAGACTGAAATCTATTCAAACTTTTAACGAGGTTTATTAATGAGTATTCGTCCAGATAATCTAACTCTAGATAAGTTACTTCAAGGAAGACTTTTCCGAATTCCTGACTATCAACGAGCATATAGTTGGGAAACTAAGCAAAGAAAGGATTTGTTTGGAGATATTCAAAAGCTGGGTCAAATTCAAAATAGTGATCGCCGTCACTTTATGTCAACTGTTGTTTGTCTTCAAACTCGTGAAAAAGAGGAAGTTGGCGCAGATGAATTTGGTATTTTTCACATTGTTGATGGACAGCAGCGTTTAACTACACTGATCATTCTACTCAAAGCCATATCCAAAAAATTAAGCTCTGGAAGTGACATTGAACTAAAAGAGTCTAATAAACTAAAGGAACTTTTAGTCAAAGAAAACGGCAGATTAATTCTACTTCAAACAAATCATGATAGTAAGCGAATATTTCGTGACTATCTGGAAAAAGGTGAAATTCCTAGCGAGGAAAACGTCGAAACTTTAGCAGATAGAAACATGATTTGTGCATTTAAGGAGTGTATGGATTTTGTAGATAAATGGCAACCCAACGCCCTGCAACTTTTAAAATTAGTTAAAAATCGTCTTGATTTTATTTTCTATGTTCTTGATGATGAAGGTGCCGTACATACAACATTTGAGGTGCTGAATAGTAGAGGATTGGCAGTTGATTGGCTTGATAAGTGCAAAAGTATGTTGATGGGTATCGCTTTTGAAAAGCTTGAAGATGCTAGCCAAGAGTATATAAAAGACCTTCGAGATGATTGGTCAAAAATTTACAGAACTATAGGATTAAAGAGAATACAGGGACAAGAAATATTAAGGTTTGCAGCGACCCTAGAGGACATTAAGGGAGGAAGTAAAGTAAGTGGAGCAGAGAGTGCTATGGAATTCTTCCGATCAAGATGTGAAAATAATCCTAAAGATGTGATTGATGTTTCTCGTAAATTTCTAAAAATTGCTGACAAACTAGAAGATTTTGTTTCTAATTCCCGCCTTATGGCTGTGACTAAAATATCTCATGCTCGGCTTTTGGGGATATCAATTATGTTGAATGAGGCACTAAATGCTGATGAAAAAAGCAATATCTTAAAAGAATGGGAAAAAGTAACATTTAGAATATTTGGATTACAGAGGAGAGATGCAAGAACAAAAGTTGGAGACTATGTGCGTCTCGCCAGAACTATTTTCTCTGATAATAATAGTAGTTCTGCTTCAGAAATACTCCAAAAAGTCACTGAACTAGGAAAAGATTATCCTGCCGACAAAGCAGCGGAAGAACTTAAAGAAAATAACTGCTACGAGGGCTGGGAAGATGAGTTAATTTATTTTCTCTATCGCTATGAGGAATATCTAGCTAATCAATGTGGTGGTTCAGTCAGTGAAGAAACTTGGGCACAAGTTTGGAGTTCTTCACCAACAAAAACTATAGAACACATACATCCACAAACTATAACTGAGGAATGGCGTGGAAAGTTTGGCACAAAAAAGGGCTATGTTACAAAGCAAGTTCATCGATTAGGCAACTTAGTCCTCTTGCCTCCAGGTGTTAATTCTATTTGTAGCAACAAACCATTTTCGCAGAAGAAAGAAATATACGAAAAGCATAGGCATCTGAAACTCATTGATGAGATTCTTGAAAAAGAAGATTGGGGCTTAGCCGCCATGGAAGAACGTGAAAATCGGCTAGTAGATTGGGCTAAAAAGGAATGGACATAATGAATCGCTCACTGTTGCAAGTCAATTTGTCGTAGTCTAAACTCTACTAATACGCAAATGCTGGCTAGCTGGGTGATTTTTTGAGATTAAACTTTTAGGTCTTTCGTCATCATTACGTATTTCACTGCGAAGTACGGAATGTGGGATCAAATGTTGTCATAGATAGCATCTGCCTCGCTGTATCCGGAAAAGAATTGCTGGACTGTACATTGTGACCAGGTAGTTGTTTCAGTCAACTCAGTCTCAACATCAGTCCGCGCAGGCGGACTTTGTTTGTGTAGCTGCGAATTCCATTCGCCATCTGTTTTTTCTTGGTCTTTATTCCCCTCTCCTGGCTGGAGAGGGGTTAGGGGAGAGGTCATAAGGAATCCGGTTCCTGTCCCGACGCCACAGGCGCTGTCGCATTCAACTGCAACTCTGGATGATCCCCAATTACCTGTTGTAAATTCCACTCATTCTTAAACAACAAAACCGGACGCCCCCAGTTATCTTTCACCACCGCCGTGTTAAACAACCGTCCCGCTTTTTCTAAAGCCTGCCACCCCCCAGCGACCCAACGGGCAACACTATAAGGCAACATATCTAATAACGTTTCTACGCCATATTCATTCTGTAAGCGGAACTGAACCACCTCAAATTGCAACTGTCCCACGGCGGCTAAAATGGGGTCGCGCTTGGATTCATCCACCGAATACATAATCTGTATCGCCCCCTCTTCGCGCAACTCAGTTACCCCTTTGTGGAACTGCTTGAATTTAGAAGGATTGGGATTTTTCAAATAGGCAAATAATTCCGGCGAAAAACAGGGAATCCCTTCATACTCCAAACGCTTGCCATTGTAAATCGTATCCCCGATCGCAAATACCCCAGGATTATTTAAGCCAATCACATCCCCTGGATATGCTACATCCAAAGATTCCCTCCCCTGGGCAAATAATTTCTGGGGTCTTGACAACCGTACCGTTTTCCCCGTCCGCGCATGGTTCACAGTCATGTCCTTGTCAAATCGACCTGTACAAACCCGGACAAATGCCACTCTATCCCGGTGCTTGGGGTCCATATTCGCTTGCAGCTTAAATACAAATCCGCTGAAGTCGGGATAGGTGGGTGGCATTTCCCCCTCAGTAGACTTGTAGGCTTCCGGTTGCATGGCGTACTCTAAAAAGGCATCCAAAAACAGCTTGACGCCAAAATTGGTCATGGCACTGCCAAAGAATACAGGCGTCATCTGACCCTGATGCACCAACTCTAAATCTAAATCGGGTCCAATCTCCTCAATCAGTTCTAACTCTTCTTTCAACTGATAATACAGGTCTTGATCCAGCAATTTTTCAATCCGGGAATCTCCCAAATCGATTACCGTATCTCCCGCTTCCTTACTTCCATGCGCTGTCCGTTCAAATAAGTGAATTTGTCGCAGACGGCGGTCAAATACCCCCTTAAACCGATCGCCCATACCAATGGGCCAATTCACCGCGTATGTCTGTAACCCTAACTCCTGTTCAATTTCATCCAACAGTTCCAAGGGTTCCCGCGCTGGACGATCCATCTTGTTCATAAATGTGAAAATCGGTAGCGATCGCATCCGACAGACTTCAAATAACTTGCGCGTCTGCGGTTCCAACCCCTTCGCCGCATCCACCAGCATCACCGCATTATCCGCCGCCGCCAATGTGCGATAGGTATCTTCACTAAAATCTTGGTGTCCCGGCGTGTCCAGCAAATTAATCTGGCGATTCCTGTACGCGAACTGCAACACCGTCGAGGTAATCGAAATTCCCCGTTGTTGTTCCATTGCCATCCAGTCCGACGTTGCCTTACGCTGCGCTCGTCGGGCTTTCACCGCCCCAGCTTCGTGAATCGCACCTCCATAGAGCAACAGCTTCTCGGTTAGCGTCGTCTTCCCCGCATCTGGGTGGGAAATAATCGCAAAATTCCGTCGGTGTTCAACCGCCGTTTGCAGTTCAGCCTTAAGTTCAGTGGACATTCAAAACGCCTAATTACGGAACACTCAGCCTTCCATTATAGAAGTTGAGATCCTGGGTCGGTTGGCTTGAGTTGCTAACTTCTATATCCTAAGTTATAAATTGTCAAGCTTTTTTAATCAAAATTAACCCTATAGGTTATAACCCTAGAAGGTTTAGTTTCTGCTAATTCTGGGGAATACTGAAGTCAGTGCCGTTTGGGTAAATCCAATTCCTTCAGGTTCAAATACGTAAAATCCATTCCACTATTGCAGTTGTGTCACGCCAGTAGGCTGAGTCATGATGCAAGGCTTCACAGATCACTGATTGAGTCCCCTCAAACCGTTTTAATATTACCAGATAAAAGCTGATTATTGATTATAAGGAGACATTATGCAGTCGTTAATCACGCACAGTTTGACTGCCCCACTTTTCATGCCTCATGGCAACTGCTACCTGTGGAAGCCCGGTTTAGTCTGGCTACATCTCTTATCCGATGGCTTCATTGCCCTGGCTTATGCCTCAATTCCCTTAACCTTAATCTATTTTGTTTATCAACGACGGAATTTGCCGTTTTCCCGGATCTTTCTCATGTTTGCCGCTTTTATCATTGCCTGCGGTACTACTCATGCGATGGCAATTTGGACGATTTGGCATCCCGATTATTGGCTATCTGGATTAGTCAAAGCAATCACAGCATTAATTTCGGTCTATACTGCCCTAGAATTAATACCATTAATGCCCAAAGCCTTTGATGTTGCCAGTGCGGTGGAACTTGAAGCTGCCAATAAGCGTTTAGAAGCTGAAATTAGAGAACGTCAGCAAACCGAGGTTGCACTCAGGCGATCGCAGGATGAAATTCAACAAAAAGCCACCCTCTTAGAAAAGGCGTTGCGCGACTTGCAACATGCCCAAGCCCAATTAGTTCATACGGAGAAAATGTCCAGTTTAGGACAACTCGTCGCCGGGTTAGCCCATGAAATTAATAATCCAGTTAACTTTATTTTCGGAAATCTAGTCCATGCCAAAAATTATGCACAAGATTTACTGAAGTTAATTTCCCTCTACGATCAGCACTATCCCCAACCCGCCCCGGAAATTCAAACGACAGCGGAACAGATGGATTTAGCGTTTCTGCGAGACGACTTACCTCACCTACTCGAATCAATGGAAGTGGGGACTAAGCGGATTCGCCAGATTGTGCTGTCGTTGCGTAACTTTGCCCGGATGGATCAAGCGGAAGTAAAGGCGGTAGATTTGCATGAAGGGTTAGAAGGTACGTTGCTGATTCTGCAAAATCAACTCAAGGCAAAACCTGGATATGGGGAAATTCAAATAGTTAAAGAGTATGGAGACTTACCCAAAGTCGAATGCTACGTGGGACAACTCAATCAAGTGTTTATGAACCTATTGAGTAATGCGATCGATGCGTTAGAGGAATCAAGAACCACGGATAATGGACAAAATCATCCCACCATTCGGATTCGTACCGAAGCGATCGCACCCAACCAAGTTGCAATCCGAATTATCGATAATGGTCCAGGAATGACTGAGAAAACTCAGCGTCAACTCTTTGACCCCTTCTTTACTACCAAACCTGTGGGGAAAGGAACCGGATTAGGACTATCCATTAGCTATCAAATCGTCGTCGATAAACATCAAGGTCAGCTTAAATGTCGATCCGCACCGGGACAAGGCGCAGAATTCGCGATCGAGATTCCGATTCAGCAGCACCAGCAGCAACGAGTACTTCAGCCAGAGGTGAGTTTGACGGCTTAAAGGGGGTGTGGGGTGTAGGGTATGCAAATGCAAGTAAGATTCCCGACAACTCCTACGAAGTTGGGGATCTATATACCTTATAAGAGGAATATCCCCCCTGCATAGGTCGGAATTCACGACCTGTATTGTTCAGCGAACCTGCTACAGTCAGAATGAATAGTTAGTTTCCCTTGAGGGGAAGGAGGACTGTCGCATGACGTATGATGTTTATGATAGCGACAAACGCAAGCTTTTATCTGCCCTCTGTCATGGCTCAATTTTTATTAGTGCGGCGTTGGTATCTATCGGTATTCCGATCGCCGTTTTGTTAGTGTCTGATGACCCAGTGGTCAAAGAAAATGCGACAGAATCGCTGAACTTTCACCTTAACCTTTGGCTGTACGGCTTAATCTTTGGCATCTTGACAGTTGTGCTTATTGGTTGGCCCCTACTGGGTCTTTTGGCTATCGTGAATGTTGTTATGCCAATTATCGCGATTTTGCAAGTATTGAATAATCCTGATCAATCTTTCCGCTATCCCTTTATCTTCCGCATTCTGTAATTTCCGCTTCATTTAGTCACATCTATTCGGACTCCATCTCAGTTAAAAGGTGGAGTCTTTCAAGTTTTGAGCTTGAAGGGGTGACAAGCCGTTTTTAAACGTCCAAAAAGTGCTGTTGACGCTCCATCCTCAGATGCCACTTCGATGAAACCAACTCCATTGTACAGAACCGAACAGGAAATATAGGAGTTAGGAGAGCGACGTTTTTAGGATATGGGGTGAAAAGGTGAGCATGTTTGGATAAACTCTACCGTCCGCGATCTCGTTCGAGCCGTTCGATTGCATCCCGGTACAGTTCTAGTTCTGGCTTATGCGGATACTTCCTACGTGCTGCCTTAATTATTCGTTTACAAGTTTCCTTATCATAGACCAGTTGTGCTAATTGTTTCTTGAGAGTATCCAACTCACTAGGAGGTGCTAGTTCACCAGATTGGCGCAATTGCATCACATAGTGTTGAGCCGACTCATATTCAGCATCTGTTAGGTAGCCTAATCGATGTCCTGGACGGTACTCACGTTGAGCCAAGTCCTCTTTGTATCCAGCCAGAAAAATTTGCCCAAAGCCGCAAACAAACATACATAAATCTGTGTAACGCTCGTTAAGAGTAAAGTCATTTTTCCTGATTCCAGAATTTTCCAGAATATAGTGGCAAACTTCATGGGCTAAAATAGCTTGTGCAGCTAGTCGGTTGGCAAAGAATTGTGACCCGACTTTGATTGTCACCCAACCTTCCTCATCTACTTCAAATAGTCCCGCTACGAAGGCAAGTGGTGTAACCAGTACACGCGGCACCATATAAGGGACATTAAATCCAGGTGCAATACGTTCTACATGACGTAGCAGAACCTCAACGACAGTTGAGGGTGTTGTGATTTGAGCCAAATCGTTTGGGTTCAATAAAAATTGTGGATACCGAAAGGAATCTTCTGTCGTCCAAGCAATTTGCACGATTTCCCGTAGCTGCAACTGTAAAGAATTAGAAGTCAAATTCAGGGGTTCTTTTCTCTCAAACTGACGTTCATTAGTTTGTTTTTTGGGCTGGAGATTGATCGGTATATTGAGTAGATTGTCGCGGTTATCATTGCCAGATAAGGGCATAATGTTTACCTGATTACACGAATTTCTATAAATTATATAGCAATCACGTCGAGGGCATGGTTTTGAGCCAACACGTTCGCTCAAGAGAACCTGATGCGTGAATTAACTTCCCTATCTCTCATACGTTCCACGCCTAGGAGTCTCTACAATTTCCCCCATCTCCCCCATCTCTATCAGAGCGATTCCCCGTGTCAGATCAAGACTGAATTGTCTCTGATCGCCTCTCCCTGCAAAATTCCCATAATTGTCCGCGTTACAAACTCTAAATTCTGCGGTATTGGATGCAACGGCAAATATTCCACCACATGATGTGCAGCTCGATCATAGAGACCAAATCGCCAAATTTCCCCACTTGAAACCGCACCGTACAAAATTGGTCTCTCACTGTCTACCCAGTGATCGAGGGCAATCAATTCAACAGCAAGCTGAGTAAAACCTTTGGTTAAATCCGATTGCTTGGCTTCAATGATTAGAAAATTGCTGGGACTGGAAATATAGTAATCGAGTGAACCTTTTAACCAATTGCTCACACTAACGGTATACTCAATATTGATTGAATAGTCTAAGCGATCGCAAATCTGATCGATCAACGGAAAAATCAATGCCTCCCGGCGTGCCTGTTCAGTCGTGGTATTCACCCGTTTCAGTCTGCGCTGCATACTCTGGGCGAATTCAGGTAGCCAATCTAATTGACATTGTGTGTAGGGAAGATCGTCGCGATCGGTACGCTCAAGGGTACAGCCTAAATCTGCTAAAATATCTTCAGGTGAGTAAGGCAAATCAAAATACTTGCTAAAGGTGTAGGATTTGTTTGGATCTAAAACCCTAGGCATGGTGTCATTCTCCTCCCTGAAGCGCTATGTCCATTCTATATTACTTCGCTCCCTGAGAGTACATGATCGCCCTCTCCCTGAAAGGCGAATTCATCCTGACGCACAGTGCGATCGCCAGTTTCGTGACCTAGGTTAATGTGCTAGCTGAGAAAAGGCGATCGCTACTATAAAATAACTTGAAGACCGATATTTTGGTATATACTATAAAAAAATGAACGAGAATGGGCAATTGGGGAAGCGGAAAATGGCTCAATGATCGTAGTTGTTTTTACAATGCGCGGTGAAAAGCTTCGGATAATCAGTGCTCAAACAGTTATTAATGAAGTATTGCTAGAGCGAATTAGTCTGTAGAGACTGCCGAGGCTTGTCTCTACCGCTGTACCGCCTAACGGTTAGGTTGGTACACATAACGTTGTACGATGCTTTTGAGGAGCTTGAGAATCGTTTCTGCCTCTAGTTTTTCAGCATATTCGCGAGAGTATTCAGTTTTAAGAACGGGATGATCGCTGGTAATCTCGGAAATCTCTGCCCGGATAAACTTCCAAGTATCACCAATCGTGTAGCACCCAAACATTTCTTGGGGATCGTTACCATTGAGTTGCCAATTTAAATGGGCAGCCGTCAAGAGTTGACCGTAAAGCTGATAAACAGGGTTTTGGGCATCAAGACCTTTTTTGGCTTCTAAAACAACAAGATAAGGCGCTTCAATTCGACCGATCGCACTTTTGCCCAGTACACCATCCGCTACACCTTCTAACTCAAAGGTTTTGTATTGTGCTTTGAGCGTTACCTCTGCCCAAGCTTCGATATTATTGTGTTCAGCTAGGATCAGCAATGGAAAAATTGCCTTCCCCCAGACTGTTGCTTCATTCATCAGGGTTGTGTCATGGTTGAGTAAATAGGCACTTACCTCTGTGACTCGCTGCTGTTCATGCTCTGTTAGGACAATAGAATCAGTTTGGTTCCATTCATAGTTACCGATGAATCCTTCATGAAGGTGAATGAAGGATTTTAGATCGTCTAGAGAGATAGCGGCAAAGGTAAACTTAGGCATGGCACTGAGATAACTTGATAGATAAAAACATACAAAATAGCGAGCGAGACGCTCGCACTACAACCGTTCCCTGTTAAGAGTTCCCTATCCTCACCACAATACTTATTCAGCAACCCCTAATTACCCTAAACCCAACTCACGTTTGAGTAAATTAATCGATTTTGTCCCAATATAATTTTCACTGCAAACCAGCTTAGGCGGACGGATCAGATCATCCCTGGCGTCTAGAATTGCCCGTTTAACGGTATCATAACTAGCTTGATCGCTAATAATCGTTCGCGCACTACGAACTAAGGCATTCAGTTTATATTTATCATTAACCTGAGCCGTAATCAGGAGTAAATCATCCCCACGCAAACTGTGGATAATCACATCTACAATCCGTAGAATACCCCCACTCAGACTCACACAGCCCAGACAACTATCTTTGGGAAGACTTTTAACAATCTCGATTTCTTGTCCATAGTCGTGGATATCCACAGGAATCACCCGCACAGATTTCGGCGCGGCGATCGCTTCGGCTTTTTGGATAAAATAACGGCTAGTGACGACTGTTCCGGAATTGGTGCGTTCTAGGGTTTGTTCTAATTCTTCTAAGGGGACTAACTGGACGGGAATTCCCAGGGCGGATTCCAATTCCTGCACCATTAACTCCCCAGCGCCCATATCTCGTGACTCTACGGTAACCAGCACTCTAGCACTACAGCGCAACCGCCAGTCAATTTCGGCTAAAAAGAGTTCGCGGGCTTCATTGAGTGAACACCCTTGAGAGAGTAATTCATCCAGACTCTGCTGAACAATACCCGATGCTTGTGGATATTGCTGGAGAATCGGAGATTGACGCTGCGTTCCCCCTTCATGACCCTGGGCTTTCACATAAATTCCTGATCCGGCGATGGATTCAACCAGTCCGGTTTCTTCTAGCTGGCGGTATACTTTACTGATTGTATTCCGATGCAACCCTGTCTCCATGGCTAACTGACGGGTACTAGGCAATTTATGTCCCGGCGGATATTGACGAGAGGCGATCGCAAACTGAATTTGGTCGAATAGCTGCTTTGAAGCAGGGATTTCGCTATCAGGCTGGATATGATGTTGAACCATTATAAAGTCTCCTAAGCACTTGCTCTTCAATAGACACAAGAGTATAACGTACAGTTGAAGATCGGATGGTGGGTGGCTGACCCTCTAGTCCTGACCTAGGCATTTCTTCTAAGCATGTATCATAACTAAACTTTAAAACAAGTGGGATTTTCTTAATCTGATGTATCATTTGGCGGTTTATACCAGAATAGCCTCTTGACTCAGCGATTGTGCATTTCATTTAAATAGCCGCTTCTGAGCCAAAACAAAACAGGTAATCTGTTAGCTTAATGGTATGTATTCATTAAATAGTCTAGTTTGATCAGATTACAAAGTGCAACAGACTTTTTATTTGTTTAAATCAGCAGATTGATAACTAAAATTCCATTCAGGTTTGTCCAAATCATTAGAGGGTGGCTCACCCCCAGAAATAGACAATAAATTCTTGAAAAATAATAACTGAACCAATAGAATTATAATAATCCGTAAATAATTTGCTGAATTGGGGGGACATGAGCGTTAAAATTAAGCAGAAGTTTGACCGTTGACCAGAAGGTCAAAAGCTATAGCAGCGAGGACTGCGATAGATCGACGAACAACAGCGTGAACCTGAATTATGACGGCTAGAGAAATCAAAAGCGATTGGGTTAAGATTACAAACGGCTCTCTACAAATTGACGCTTACTTAGCGATGCCCGTGGGAGAGGAGTCTTTACCAGGGGTGGTCGTGTTGCAGGAAATTTTTGGCGTGAATGACCATATCCGAGATGTGACTCAGCGGATTGCCAAAGAGGGATACGTCGCGATCGCACCCGCCCTCTATCAACGCCAAGCCCCCGGTTTTGAAACGGGATACACCGAAGCTGACCTGAAAATCGGCAAGGAGTATAAGGCACAAACCAAGGCGGAAGAACTGCTGGGTGATATTCAAGGGGCGATTGACTACTTAAGGGGGCAAACCCCAGTTCAATCGAATGCGATCGGCTGTATCGGCTTCTGTTTTGGCGGTCATGTCGCCTATTTAGCGGCAACCTTACCCGACATCAAAGCCACAGCCTCCTTCTATGGTGCAGGAATTGCCACGATGACGCCAGGAGGAGATGAACCCACGATTACCCGCACTCAGGATATTACGGGAACCATCCATCTCTTCTTTGGCTTAGACGATGCTAGCATCCCGGCTGAACAAGTTAACCAGATTGAAGCTGAACTGAAAAAGCAGCAAATTTCCCACCAGATCTTTCGCTATGAGGGCGCTGATCACGGATTTTTCTGCGATCAACGTGCCAGCTATAACCCCCAAGCAGCAAAAGATGCTTGGGAAAAAGTGAAGACGTTATTTCAGCAGGAATTGTAGTTATTCATCATCCGTTATTTGTCATCACTAACCCCAAATGACAAATGACATGGCAAATCGATTTTTTTCAACACTTAATACTCATGACTTCAGAATCAACCCGTTCTCAAACCAGCAAAACTGCCTTTTCCATGGAAGATTTTGCCAAAGCCCTAGAAGAGTATGACTATGAATTTAGTCAAGGGCAGGTGGTGCGAGGCAAAGTACATAGCTATGAAATGGAAGGCGTTTATGTCGATATTGGCGGGAAATCCCTGGCGTATGTTCCAGGACGGGAAGTGTCAGTTGCCCCTGTAGATGATTGGTCAGAGGTGCTGCCCTTGCAGGAAGAGTTAGAGTTTCTGATTATTCGGGAACAGAATGCTGAAGGTCAGATAACTCTATCACGGCGTCAGTTGGAAATCAATAAGATTTGGGATCAATTGGCACAAATCCAAGACAGTGGCAAGTCGCTACAGGTGCAGGTGACGGGCGTGAATAAAGGCGGTGTGACGGTAGATTGGCAGGGATTGCGAGGATTTATTCCGCGATCGCACCTGAATCAACGGGGGAACTTAGAGTCGTTGATTGGTCAAAGTTTAACCGTCAGCATCTTGGAAGCCGATCGCGATCGCAGCAAGTTAGTCTTTTCCCAACGGGAAGCCACTCGCGCTGCAAGTTTCTCGATGCTAGAGGTTGGACAGTTAGTGGAAGGTACTGTCTCCAATATCAGACCTTTTGGTGTGTTTGTGGAATTAGAAGGGATTACTGGCTTGTTGCATATCAAGCAAGTCAGCCAAAATATGGTGGAATCATTGACTGATATGTTTGAGGTGGGTCAATCGATTAAAGCGATCGTGATTGACTTAGATGAAGGCACGAATCGCGTTTCTCTATCGACAAAAGTGTTAGAAAACTATCCCGGAGAAATGGTGCATAAAATGGCAGATGTGATGGAAAGTGCTGAGGCACGTTCAGAACGGGCGAGGGCGAAAATTATCTAATCTGAACCGTTCTAAATTGTGTGTAGGGGCGGGTTTGACTATTATCGTTTCTTACCTCATCCAGATGTAACTAAACCCGCCCTAACCCAAGTGTGGCTTTTGAATGAACGGAGGGGAGGGCGGGTTTGGCAGCTAAGCTGAGAACAACAATCAAAGTTAGTCCCTAAACCCGCCTCTACACATTCAAAATTCAAACAAAGGGCGGGTTTGGCAGCTAAGCTAGGGAAAAGAATCAAAATTAGTCCCTAAACCCGCCCCTACACATTCAAAATGTTGTAGCGGTTTCCTTTTTTTTTATTTGAAACAGGAGGATCAAAATCCGATGGCGCAAGCAGATGAATCCATCCGTACCCTGAGTGTAGATATTGGTGGAAGTGGAATTAAGGCGATCGTGTTAGATGAGGCGGGAAATCCGGTAACTGAACGCCATCGAGTCACCACACCGCAACCCGCTACACCAGATGTTGTAATTGAGGCGATCGCAGAATTAGCCGCCGCCCAAGGAGAGTGCGATCGCGTATCTGTGGGTTTTCCGGGCGTAGTTATGGCTGGAGTCGTCAAAACCGCCGCGAATTTAGATCCCAGTTGGCAAGGATTCGATCTCGCCACTACCCTATCTCAAGCCTTAAACAAGCCAGTACGTGTAGCGAATGATGCAGATATGCAGGGATTAGCCACGATTCAGGGTAAAGGCGTGGAATTGATGATTACCTTGGGGACAGGATTTGGTTCAGCCTTATTTATCGATGGTAAACTCGTCCCCAATTTAGAGATGGCGCACCACCCTTTTCGCAAAGGCGACACCTACGAAAAACAGTTAGGGCGGGCGGCGTTAGAGAAGAAGGGAGAGAAGAAATGGAACAGTCGTTTAAAAAAGGCGATCGCGACGCTAGAACATTTATTTAATTACGACTATCTTTATATTGGGGGTGGGGAAGCAAAAAAAATCACCTTCGAGTTACCGCCCAATGTCAAAATTGTCCCCAATATCAACGGATTATTAGGCGGAATTGCCTTGTGGCGGGATTAATTTTTCCTAATTGTTTACCCATGTAGGGGCGGGTTTATGGACTTTCATTACGCTATTGATTAACGTTGCTTCAAAACCCGCCCTTTTTTAATTGTCGTGACTAATTGTTTACCCATGTAGGGGCGGGTTTAGGGGCTTTCATTGCGCTATTGATAATAACGTTGCTTCAAAACCCGCCCTTTTTCAATTCTCGTGACTAAATAACCATTCATGAATGCTGAGGAATTAAAAGTGGAGGAACACTTTGTTACTCCTCAAGAACGAACAGGCATCAAATTACTTGCATTATTTGAACCGGAAATTTGGTTAGTTGTCGATGGGAGTTATCTACCGTCACAGAATAGTGCTGGGGCTGGAGTGGTTATCCTGAAACGCCTCTCTCAGCAGGAGAAACAATCTGAGGCAAATTTTTCCATTGATTGGCAACACTATAGCTATCCACTAGAAAATTGTAGTAATTCAACAGAGGCTGAAATTTTAGCCGCCATCAAAGGTTTAGAACTCGTCGCATCAATGGCTGGACAAAAACGAATTCATTTAATTAGTGATCACTACACCGTTAGCACTCTTCCTACCCAGCTTTTAGTCATCGAGTTAGGACTCAAAAATGCCAAACGTTACACTAAAGAGATGGAAAAGCCTCCCTTACGAGAATTAGCCGATCTTTACTTACAATTGCAACCCTGTCAAATCCTATCTCTACAAGACATACAACCCGAAGGATTTAATCTACTGTTACTTGCGTCCCATCAAGCCACTCACAAGTTAGCCGCTAAAGCAACGATGAGCATTTCCAGTAATAGCTGATATAAGCTAAGTAGGTGGACACAATTAAAGTTAACAGTTGAGATTAGGGAACAGGGAACGGAGAACAGGGAACAGTAAGGGTTTGAGGTCGGTTTACTTGCACTTAATACAGTACCGTTTTCTTTTGTCCGACTACTTATGTTCGTAGTTGCGCTGTCTTCGCCATAAACGCTGCGGTACTGACTACAAACTTAATTCAACTTAGGTTACCTAATGCTGATATTCCTGAAAATAATAGTGATCAAGGTAGTAAAACCCAACAAAGATTACCAGGTTTTGGTGTTGGGTTTCGTTCCTAAACCTAACCTACGACTTAACTTAATTGGCTAAATATTTTATAGTATAATGTTATTCCATTCCATCGCCTTTTCTTCAGCAAATATTCTCAGATGCCGAATATTGGTTGTCGCTATCAAAACAGTGCGTCCGGGAAATTCTTGACTCAAGAGACTCCATTGAGCAGAAATAATCATATCTGCATCAATATTTTGAGCATCCGCTGTAGGTATATGGCTTTGACGTGCCTCAGCCCAAAACTTTGCCGCCTTTTGCATTACTTCTTTAGTTAGTGGACGAAACTCAATTACATCTCGTAGATTATCTAGAAGTCTTACACCCTCACTTTTTATCCGAATCAACTCTCGCCTAACTTCATAATCAGAAATTTCAGAAGCCACTACATAAACGGATTTAGACAGTAGGGAATACAGCCATTCTGTACATTGATAGATTTCATTCGTTTCCGCTTCTGATACATCCTGAATCGGATTAACCAGTAATCCTAGCACTCCAGAGTCTAAAAGAACTATCACGTTATGAAGTACGTTTGTTGCGTTTGCTTTCAATCTCTTCCATTCTTGCTTTAGCCCAAGCCATTGCTGGTTGATTTTTTTCTAATTGTTCTTCGGGAGTACGTCCCAAATGTTTTAACCAACTAGGTTGTACTTGTTCGACTAGAAGTTTAAGTTGCCCACTATCATCAAGCTCTGGGACTACAATTTTTATGGGTTGCTTCAAGCATACTGATAAAAAATTTGTGAATCGATAAGAGACTTCTTGGGGAATAGGTAATAATTTCTTGGTTTTTATCTGCTTCAGAGCAAAACCAACCAAGTTTCGGAAAAATCTTAGCAGGGCTTCATCTGCTTCTTTTAAGTTATATCCCTCTAAAATATTTGAAATTAACCTGGAGATATCCCAATACATATCATCTATATAACTTTTGTGAAAAATCTCCCATTCTCGATAGTCTTCCTGGTTATTATCAGCTATAGCTTTTGCGAACTCAAGCAGAGATTCATAAGCTATGGATAGTTTCTCAATTTCATAGTTTGTTGGCTCTCGTACCTCACAGTGATTCTCTTGTTCAATGACAGGCAGAATAATTAGCAAAGAGTTGACAATCGCATCACGTAATCTATAACTAAAAATACCACCATTAGCCCAGGATAGTAGGCTGCCATCGATTTTTTTATGGGTCACTCCGGGAAATCCGAATACTCTTTGATAGGCGATGAGAACGTTTCGACGTTCTGCTATGGGTACTTCCTGATAAAGAAACGGAAGGATAGGTTTTAGTTCATTAGTTAAACCATATAGTTCATGTAACTGTATACTGATGGTATTTTCTTGTTTGTCTTCCATTTTGACGCTTCCTTCCCTTATCTATAAAGGGGGCATTGCTTGAAAAAATCTTAACAGATTCCCTAAAAACAAACTACCAATCAGGTGATTCTCCAGCCAGCCTTAGCCAAGCAGCTCGGGTTTCCATATCGCATCAGAAGCAAAGGGTATCACAGCATAAATAAACTTTTGTAACAAAGCATTGACTCTGGAGCAGGAATCCTTCAACCTGCTAAGATAATCTAAATTAAACCGAAAACTCTTAGCGCCACTCAAAGCTGTTCGCGCAGCTCTGAGCAGCTAACCCCCAAACTGAACAGACCAGTCTGGAAGCTAGAAGAAATAGTAACACTCCTCTAGCCACTCCGACTTTTTATGGCAATTTGTGCGGGGTGGCTAAGATTTTGGGTCAATCGATTTAGGATTGAGGATTTGGGCGTTTTTCCGGCAAAACAGCCGATATCGCCACAAATCCAGCATCAACTGTCCTAAATCAAGCCAACGCTACCGCAAATACCCAAATCAGGAGTGATTTACCATGTCTCGGAACTTGATCACGGCTGGGATAATTGATCCTCGCCAATTTTCTCTGGATGAAGTACGCCACCAAGTCGCTACATTTCTTAACATTCCCCTCCAGCAAATCGATCGCATCGAATGCTGGCAACACCAAATCTGGGTCAAGCTGGTGGAATCCCGTGCTATCTTTGTCAGTTATCGCAACTTGCCCCTTTGGATTGACGCCGGATTAACAGCGATTGGGCGTTGTACCTCTCGTTCCCAGCTTGATGAATTGGGCGAAATCCTCCGCCGTGAACGCGACTGGTATGATCAGCATGACCAACCGGAAGCCGTGCAACTTTGGCGTCAGGCGTGGGCAAAACAGGCTGAATCCCTGAGAAACGAAGACGAACGCCTGAAACCCATTCGCGCCCATCAGCAAGCCGCAGAGGATTGGTATGGCGCTTGGGAACGGGTACTCCACTGTTGCCGAGAGTTTAGCCGACTTCAGGGATTAGCCCCAGAAATTAATCAGCAAAGTCAGGACTTTCGAGATTTACCTGAGATTATGCACAAGATGCAGCAATTATGGCATCAGCGCTGGCAAGAACTATCGAGTGCGATCGCGTAAACGTTTCTGTAGGGGCTAGTTTTACCGCATTGGTGTCAACTTAAGATAAATGGCACTGACTTCCATAGCCTGGAAAGAAATGAATTAACTCTTTGAACCCGTTTCAACGGGTTTGAGCTTTTAGCCCCAACTTTAGTTGAAGGCTGAAGTCAGCGACTGTTCTATTTCACATTCAGCCGATTGCGGATCAGGGTTTCCGTCATCTGAGCAAGCTGATCTAACTTTTCTTTATTCTCCTGCGCCCGTTTCTCATAGTTTTTCTTGCGGATAATTGCCGCCCGCGCTAAGTCTTCCCGATTTTGTTTCAGCGCTTGAATGGCAACTTTCTGCCAAGCGCTTATCTCCCGAACATCTTGATTATATTGTGGTTGCAGCGTATTCCAGACTCCTTTAATATCGGCTAGGGCTTTGGTTAATAACCGATTAGCTTTGTCCGGATCTTTCTCTTGCAGCGCTCGTTTAATTGGTTCGTATAAGTTCTCAGTATTCATCTGAGTAATAATGGGAATAAAATTGTGAATTTGCGGACTTTCACTGACGCCAGTTTTACACCAGACAGCAAAGTGTTCACAGTTATTGGATAGTAGGTTATAGTTTCGTTCACCTAAACGACTTTCAGCGCGGCGAACGACTACATCAGGTATAAAATGAGTGGGATACTCTTTGACATAGATTTTTCCACCTCTAGCAAATGTCGGTAAAGAGGTACGTTCAATGGTTTCACTGGGTTTGCGGTAGTGGATAACCGTACCGTCGCCACAGTCAATCCCATAATGTTTGTAGACGCCTTGTCGGTTGAACAATTCTCGATAAGCGTAAATTAGATCGCCTCGTGCCATAGTTGCCTTTGGTTATTTGTTATTTGTCATACTCGCTATCCTTGATAAGCAAGCTACGTCATTCGTCCTTTGTGTGGTGAATTACCGAATCAAGAAAAGAGTAAACGAGAGTGGATTGATGTTTCGATGTCCCTCAAGAGAGTAAAATCGAATGGGAAAGCCTATTACACTCCAGAATGAGCCGAATTTCTCCATCAACCTTGACTTCTGCCCCTCTCAACCCGCTTAAGCAACCCACAGACTGGTTTTATGCCTTGTGGAAGTTTTCTCGTCCTCATACGATCATCGGTACTACTCTAAGTGTATTGGCATTGTATGTGATTGCCTTAGCGATTACCGACGGTGCGATCGCACTCTCAAATTTAACTCAACTCCTGGGTACTTGGATATCCTGCTGTTGCGGTAATATCTACATTGTGGGACTCAATCAACTCGAAGATGTGGAGATTGACCAGATTAATAAGCCTCATCTTCCCATCGCGGCGGGAGAGTTTTCCAGAAGACAAGCTAAGCTGATTGTTGCTGTAACTGGACTCTGTGCGCTGCTGTTAGCCCGGATACTGGGAGGGTGGTTATTTCTCATGGTTAGCGTCAGTTTAGCCATTGGTACGGCGTATTCCTTACCACCGATTCGATTGAAGCGGTTTCCCTTTTGGGCAGCACTTTGTATCTTCTCAGTGCGAGGTGCTGTGGTTAATTTAGGACTATTCTTGCATTTTAGCTGGGTGTGGCAACAGGGTGAAGCGATGACGCCAACGCCTGCAGTGTGGGGGCTGACGTTATTTGTTTTGGTGTTTACTGTCGCGATCGCGATTTTTAAGGATGTCCCAGATATTGATGGAGATAAGTTATACAATATCACCACGTTCACGATTCGACTGGGTAAGCCAGCAGTGTTTAACATCACCCGATGGATTATTACCCTCTGCTATTTGGGTATGATTCTCGGTGGAGTGCTACTGTTTGACGTGGTTAACCCGCTTGTCTTGGGGATAACACACTTGGCGGCTTTAGTTTTGGTTTGGTGGCGTAGTCAGAATGTAGATTTGCAGGATAAAGTCGCGATCGCCAGTTTTTATCAGTTTATCTGGAAGCTGTTCTTTTTGGAATATCTGATGTTTCCTACTGCATGTTTATTAGCCTGAAACACTGATTACACAGATTAATGGGAGAGATTGGGGTGGGAGGTGAGAGGTTAGTTGCACTGATTACACTGAGAGGTTAATTCTCAATCAACAGACGATGATTTGATTGTCAGGAGATTATTTAGTTGTCTATGTCAATCTGTGTGACTTAATCGTTAGTTTCCTGTCGGTTTGATTACAATCTGGGTAATCTGTGTTATGCCATAGTAAGTTTTGTGTCTGTGTCATTACAATTACAATCTGGGTAATCTGTGTTTAATTTAAGTTGGATAGCGGCTACAGTCGTTAGTGTCGGTTTAGTAACGGTTATTTTTTTGATTGGTAAGACGATCGCGATCGCGTCGTTGTTTCAAAAGGCGATCGCCCTTTACCAGCAACAGGATTACCCAGAAGCAGAAGCGGTATTTCGCCAAGTGATTCACCGACAACGCAGTAATGATATGGTGCGCTTACTGCTAGGTAATACACTCCTGGCACAAAATAAATGGGATGAAGCTGTAGCTGTCTTCCAGGATCTGATCGCGCGATCGCCAAAAACTGTGGATGGGTATGTCAAGTTAGCCCAAGCCTTGATTGAGCAAGGAAAACCTGATCAAGCGATGCCTATTGTTGAGGAGTTGATCCAGCGCCATCCTCAAAACACAGACATTCCTTTTAGCGTCGGTTTAATCCTATCAAACATTAATCGACTAGACACGCTAATTGAGTCGTATCAGACGTTGAGTCAACAGTCTCCTGACAAGGCTATTTTACGTTTAAATCTAGCCAATAGCTTGATGATTCAAGAAAACTGGCAGGCGGCTATAGAAGAGTATCGGGAAGCGATTCGTCTTAACATTAAAAAGCCGCAAGCGTATTGGTATTTAGGGGATGCGTTGAGGCAAAAGGGTCAATTGGATGAAGCCCTAAGCGTCTGGCGAGAGGCAATTGTCCGTTATCCTAATGATCGGGAAGCTCAGTTAAGAATTCGACAAGCGCTAAAAGAACAAGGTAAATTTGGATAAAAGGGTGTTTTTCAAAAAGTTATCCTCTTTCTTCCTCATCTCCCCCATCTCCCCCGCACCCAAAACCCTATCATGTCTGATCAGGATATCGTTCTCAATGCCAAAACCTACGAGTCACTCCAAGCAGAATTAGCCTATCTGCGATCGCGTGTGGCGCAATTGGAAGCAGCAAGAATGCCAGAACCGACTCAAGTTGCCCAGCAAAAGGCGCTGTTGGCTGTGGTGACTAAAATTCGGGAATCTCTGGATTTGGAGAGTATCTTTAAATCAACCGCCACACAAGTGCGTCAACTGCTGAATGCGGATCGAGTGGGGATGTTTCGCTTTGATCCAGAGTCTGGCTGTCGCCGTGGGGAAGTTGTCTCTGAAGATGTAGTGTCGCCGTTTACGTCAGCCATCGCCACCAAAATAGAGGATGACTGTTTCGGCGAAAGACATGCGACTCATTATCAACAGGGGCGGATTTGGGCGGCTGAAGATATTTATGCTCTGAATTTACCTGATTGCCACATTAAAATTTTATCACGTTTCCAAGTTCGAGCCAACTTGGTTGTGCCGTTACTCAAGGGGAATCAGCTTTGGGGGTTGTTGTGTATTCACCAATGTTCCCATCCCCGTCAATGGCGCAGTGATGAAATAGAGTTTGTCCATCAAATTGCCATTCATTTAGGTGTGGCGTTGCAGCAAGCGGAGTTTGTGGCTCAACTGCAGATGCAGTCGGAGTTATTGACGAAAGCGGTTAATCAAGCGGTTGAACGAGAAAAAGCAGTTGCAGCGATTATCGATAAGATTCGGCGATCACTTGATATTAATACCATATTCCAGACGACAACTCAGGAAGCACGGCAGTTGCTGAATGCGGATCGGGTGGCAATTTATCGGTTTAATCCCGATTGGAGTGGTGAATTCGTGGTTGAATCGGTGGCTGAGGGCTGGAAACCGTTAGTCCAAGAGCAATATCAAGATCCCCAGTTATGCCAAAATATTAGTAATTGTAGTATTACATCCTTAGCCAATCCTCAAATTATTGATACCTATCTCCAGCAAACTGAAGGCGGGGACTTTATTAAAGGGGAAGTTTTCCGGGTTTGTCGCGATATTTATACAGCCGGGTTTTCGGATTGCTATATTCAAAGCTTAGAACGCTATCAGGCAAGAGCCTACACAATTATTGCGATTTACAAAGGTAAAAGCCTCTGGGGACTTTTAGCCGCGTTTCAAAATTCAGCCCCGCGATCCTGGGATGAGACAGATATTAATTTTTTGGTGCAAATTAGTGCTCAATTAGGGGTAGCGATTCAACAGGCTGAACTGTTAGGTAAAGCCCAACGGCGATCGGCAGAATTGCAAACCACACTGGAGGCGCAATTACAACAACGGGCGGATGAGTTAGCCCAGGAAGCGGAACGGGAAAGGGCGTTAGCTCAGGTTATTGATAAAATTCGCCAAACCTTAGATTTAAATACGATTTTCCAAACGGCGGCTACAGAAGTCCGGCAATTGTTGGATGTTGAACGAATTGCCATTTATAAATTCCGCGAGGATTATTTCGGCGATTTTATTTTTGAATCGGAAGCAGGAGATTTACCCAAACTGGTGGGGAGTGCTTGGGATGATACCTATTTAAGCGAACATCAAGGGGGTCGATTACGCCACAATGAAGCGTTTTTTGCTGATGATATCTATCAAGCCAATTTAACCGATTGTCATATTGAAAGCTTAGAATCATTTGGGATTAAATCCTTTGCGGTTGTGGCGTTATTTAAAGGGGAAAAACTATGGGGAATGCTGAGTGCTTTTCAACATAGTAAACCCCGCCATTGGCAAGAACGGGAAGTTAAGTTACTTATGCAAGTGGCAGCCCAATTAGGGGTAGCATTGCAACAGTCGGAATATTTGGAGTTATTGCAAGCGCAAGCCGTCCAGCAAGCCAAGGCTGCTGAACAGGCGCGGGCATTAGCACGGGTGATTGAAAGTATTCGTCAAACGTTAGATATTGATCAGATTTTTAGTACGACGACTCAAGAAGTCCGGCAAATTCTTAACTGCGATCGCGTCGTAGTTTATCGATTCAATTCGGACTGGAGTGGAGATTTTGTCTCTGAATCTGTGGCATCCGGTTGGTCGCCCTTAGTCGGTTATGAGCTGACAAGCGTTTGGTCAGATACCTGTTTACAAAAAAATCAGGGCGGGCGATTTAAAAATCATGAAAATATTGTCGTCAATGATATTTACCAAAGGATTTACTCGACCTGTCATGTCAAGTTATTAGAGGTATTTCATATCAAAGCTTATTGTTTAAGCCCGGTTTTTGTCGGTGACAAGCTGTGGGGATTATTGGGGGCGTATCAAAACTCCAGTCCCCGTCACTGGGACACCGCAGAAATTAGTTTACTGACACAAGTGAGTAATCAGTTAGGCGTAGCGCTACAACAAGCCGCACTCATGGCTCAACTCAAAGATGCCAAGGAAGCAGCTGATGCAGCGAACCGGGCTAAAAGTGAGTTTTTAGCGAATATGAGTCATGAACTGCGGACTCCCTTGAATGCGATTCTGGGTTTTGCCCAAGTGATGACCCGCGACTCGACGTTAACTCTAACTCAACAGGAGTATTTAGGAATTATTGCTCGCAGTGGTGAACATTTACTCACACTGCTCAATGATGTACTAGAAATGTCTAAAATAGAAGCGGGTCGGATTACACTGAATGAAACCAGTTTTGATCTGTATCGCTTACTCAAAAGTTTAGAAGAAATGCTTCAGCTAAAAGTGGCTTCCAAGGGCTTACAGTTAATCTTTAATTGTGACCCAGAGGTTCCTCAATACGTGCGGACGGATGAGAGTAAGTTACGTCAGGTTTTAATTAATTTATTGGGGAATGCGATTAAATTTACAGATGAAGGGAGTGTCACCTTGCATGTAGAGACGTTGCATGCAACGTCTCTACATGGCACGTCTGGGAACCAATCTGTAGGGGCGAGTTTGACGGATAACGTTACCCCTTTGCACAGACGCGCCATGGCGCGTCTCTACGGGGAACGGGGTATAATTGCCCAATCCCCAATCCCCAATCCCCAATCCCTAATCACCTTTGAAGTCGAAGACACGGGTTCAGGAATTGCCCCAGCCGAACTCGATACCTTATTTGAAGCCTTTATCCAAACAGAAACCGGGCGCAAATCTCAAGAAGGTACAGGATTAGGTTTACCGATTAGCCAGAAATTTGTCCAACTGATGGGAGGAACCATCGCCGTCAGCAGTGTTTTGGGTCAGGGAACACGGTTTCGGTTTACGATTAAGGTTAGTCCGGCTCAAGCGGCTGATATTGAGAGCCAAGAGTCTAAACGGGTGATTGGTTTAGCCCCCAATCAACCCACCTATCGGATTCTGATTGCTGATGATAAATGGGAAAGTCGGGTATTGCTGGTTAATCTAATCGCACCGATGGGGTTTGAGGTACAGGAAGCGGAAAATGGACAGCAAGCTGTTGAACGTTGTCAGAGTTGGCAACCTCACCTGATTTGGATGGATATGCGGATGCCTGTGATGGATGGTTATGAAGCCACTCGTCGAATTCGCCAATCGTTGCAGGGTCAAGCCACAGTAATTATAGCCTTGACTG
Organism: Coleofasciculus sp. B1-GNL1-01; assembly: GCF_040220235.1. Lineage (NCBI taxonomy): Bacteria > Bacillati > Cyanobacteriota > Cyanophyceae > Coleofasciculales > Coleofasciculaceae > Coleofasciculus > Coleofasciculus sp. B1-GNL1-01. The sequence goes on along the minus strand of NZ_JAVJTO010000047.1, from coordinate 28,667 downwards.
CCAGTGTTTTTGATAAACAGCGATCGGTTGTTTTGTCCGCAGGCTGCGACGATTTCGTTAGCAAGCCGTTTCGGGAAGAGGTTATCTTTGAAAAAATGGCGCAACATTTAGGGGTGCGTTATTTGTATGCTGAAGCTGAACCTCTCTCTCTCACATCGCCGGATACGCCGCCAGCACCCTTGCAGGAAACTGCCCTACAAGAGGCGTTGGCACAAATGCCGATTGAATGGCTGGCACAACTGCACAAAGCTGCACTCAGCGCTAGAGAGAAAGTGATGATTCAGCTTATTGCCCAAATTACTGAGGAGCAAACCTCTCTGGCTCAAACCTTAACCCAATGGGTTAACACCCTTTCTTTTGATCGCATAGTGGATTTAACACAGCCCCTCCTTCATGAGTGAACGTCAATCTCAAGCCATCAAGGGAGACATATTAATTGTCGATGATATCCCTGATAATTTACGTATTTTGTTTACCATGCTGGCGAACCAAGGCTATGAAGTTCGTCGGGTTATTAGTGGGAAACAGGCACTGAATGCGGTTAATACTGATCCGCCGGATTTAATTTTGCTAGATATCAAAATGCCGGAAATGGATGGGTATGAAGTTTGTCAATGCTTAAAAGCCGATGAACAAACCGCCGAAATTCCGGTAATTTTCTTGAGCGCTCTTGATGAAGTCTGGGATAAAGTGAAAGCCTTTGAAGTGGGTGGCGTAGACTATATTACTAAACCCTTTCAACTCGAAGAAGTAATCGCACGGGTTAAAACCCAACTAACTTTACGCCATATTCAACAGCAACTGCAAGCTCAAAACGCCACCCTAGCAGAGGCAAAAGAAGCCGCAGAAGCCGCTAACCGAGCGAAAAGTGAATTCCTGGCAACCATGAGCCATGAAATCCGCACCCCTCTAAATGCGGTGATTGGCTTAACCGGAATTTTAGAGAATACGAAACTGGATACCCACCAACAGGACTTGGTAGAAACGATTCGCCAAAGTGGGGAAACACTACTGATCACAATTAATGATGTGTTAGATTTTGCCAAGATTGAGTCGGGTAAACTAGAACTTGAATTCAAACCCTTTAATCTACGTGACTGTCTGGAAACCGCTGTTGATCTGTTTGCGCCCAAAGCAGTACAAAAGGGATTAGAATTAACTTATTTTATTGACCCAGAAGTCCCCTCTACTCTGGTCGGAGATGTCACCCGCCTGCGCCAAATTCTGATCAATTTGTTGAGTAATGCAATTAAGTTCACTGATGTGGGAGAAGTTAGCGTTTCAGTAAAGGTTGAACATTGCTATGTCACCGATTCGACTCAAAACCAGGATAGCCATACCTCGCCGACTGTTTGCCTTATGTTTTCGGTAAAAGACACGGGCATTGGTATTCCGAAAGACCGTTTTAACCGTTTGTTTCAACGCTTCAGTCAACTGGATTCTTCCACCACTCGCCAGTATGGTGGCACGGGACTAGGTTTAATTATTTCTAAGCAATTAAGTGAAATGATGGGGGGAGAAATTTGGGTAGACAGTACCTTGGGTGAGGGGTCTACTTTTTCCTTCTGTGTTGTTTTAAGCGTAGATCAAGATGCGTCTGAACCGAATGTAACAACTCCTCAACCTCAGCTTGCGGGTAAACGAGTTTTAATTATTGATGATAATCCGACAAGTTGCCAAATTTTAACCCAGCAAACCCAATGTTGGGGCATGATTGCCCGAAGTACTCAATCGGGGAATGAAGCCCTGGGTTGGCTCAATCAGAAAGAAGCCTTTGATCTGGCAATTATCGATCGGCAAATGCCAGAAATGAACGGGCTAACTCTGGGTCTGCAAATCCACAATCAACCGGGTTTTAAACAATTGCCTTTGGTATTATTAACGCCTATAGGAAAATTGACGACGAAAACGTCTTTAATTGAGCGTCATTTTGCTGCTTGTTTACCTAAGCCGATTAAACTTGGGCAACTTTATAATACTTTGACTCAAGTTTTAGGAAGGCAAGCTACTGCTATTAAGTCTCAGCCTGATTCACCAAAATCTGGAGATTCACCTCTTGCCCTACAGTTGCCGTTACGGATTCTTTTGGCTGAAGATAATATAGTCAATCAAAAGGTAGAATTGTTGCTGTTAAAACGTTTAGGTTATCAAGCTGATTTGGTTAGTAATGGTCAGGAAGTTCTTGATGCCATCTCCCGTCAATCCTACGATGTAATATTGATGGATGTACAGATGCCAGAAATGGATGGCTTAACCGCTACCCGTCACATCTGCCAAAACTATTCCCAGCGCCCTTGGATTGTTGCTTTGACAGCTAATGCGATGCAGGAAGACCGAGAAACGTGTTTAGAAGCGGGGATGGATGATTATATTAGTAAACCGATTCGCCAAGCCGATTTGATTCGTGTCTTTAAAACGATTCCTTCGCGCCAAGCACCAACACTGTAGGGGCGCACCCTCCGTCATTGGTATCAACTTAATGTGAAAGCAGGGGGAGCAGGGGGAGAAGGGGGAGCAGAGGGAGCAGGGGAAGTAAAGTTAAGTACCGAGCAACTTATCCCAGAATGTGAAGTACAATCCGTAGTGTACAGTGTACTGGCGATGATGTATTGAATGATAGGTTGCCCCGATAAACCACTTCCCCAGCCAGTGGTGAAGAAATGATGAGGGAAATAGCTCGAATCCCAAATGAGACACTACTGCCCATATTGTCATCGTAATCAGTGCCGCCGCCAAGGTGATGAAATGGAGCGGAACGATAAAGATTACAACCACAAAAAAGAGTGACTGTATAATTGCCTCGGGTAGATCAAAGGCGAAGGAACTCCAGGGCGTTGGTTCTCCCGAACGGTGATGTCCAGAATGCATCCATTTAAACAGCCAAGGGTGGTGAAAAAGGCGGTGGATAAAGTAAAAGTATGTATCCTGAAGCACAAGCACGGCAACAAAACTCACTCCTATATACCACAGTCCATAGTCATCTGGGTTAGTATAGAGGAGTGTTACTCCCAAACCATACTCTGATAAGATTAGCGCTGCACAAAAAGCGAAAACAGTTGCCGATAAAACCGATAGTACGATATCATTTCTGATGGGATCATTCATCAGTGGCTTCAGACGCAAACTGTTTTTGGCGAGGGACTTTCCCAGAACGACATAAAAGAGCCAATAGGCACCCCCAGCAATAAGAAAGTATCGGACAAGAGTGACTCCCAAGAAGACTAAGTAATAATACTCAAATGAGTGGTTTGTTAACTCCTTCGTAATTTGCAAGTTTCCTCCTTTTTATTTTTAAATCAGACTTCAGCTAGTTGAATTCCCCTCAGAGACTTTTCCAAAGAGGTATATGTTTAATGTTTAATGAAACTATTGCCATTGACGCTATCATCAATGACTTACTTATGGTCTCACATCTAATTAATTAATAAAAAATGCCCACAGATAGATTTTGGGCATCTTTCATCAAATTTACGTTTGACTGCTTCAGATGAGGGACTGAGACTATACCAAAGGACGCCCTAAGTAGGGCTTGCTGAATAAGCGTTGTAGTGCGGGGAGGGAACAGGGAGCAGAGGAGCGGAGAGGCGGAGAGGCAGAGGAGAGGTGCAGGGAAGCTAAGGGCAAACCACGTAGCTTGCTTCTGGCGCTCTTCGAGTGTGAAGCATGAAAATCCCCAGCGTTACGTTTAATTTTTTCCACCTAAGTAGAATGTCACTGACTTAAGGCTGGTTGTCCCTACCTACTTGCTTATTGAATACTTTCCTCTCCATAAAAAGCGGCTCTATCGACAGGAGACCATGGCTGAAGTTTGCTGAGTAAGGCGGGATCAGGTTGAATGCGCTGAATTTGCCCTTCTACTTTAGGACTATCTGGTCGGAGGGATTGTCCGCAAATGAGTAAAAATGACCACTGATAGGTCTTGCCAATTTCCAGAGTTGGTGCATCAAGGGGTAGTTTAAAGCTGACCAAACCTCTCTGGTTAGGAAGTGATACGGTTTTTTGGTAGAAATACTCTTCTGTTTCATCCTTGAGAATAAATACAGCGTCTTGAGCTACTGTTGGTGGGATGTAAACAAAGAATGTGGGACGTTCGGCTACCGTGAATCCATGATTTGTGGCTAATTGGAATGGTGTGACTGATGTTCCTAGCTCACTTGTGTCATTGGGACATATACCACCATCCCGTGAGGCTCCCCCGGCTGAATCTTTGGGCGCTCCTTTTCTGTCGGGAATAAAGGTCGCACTGGCTGTTTCAGACAGGGGTATGGTTTCAGCACGTAATGATACAGCTAAACTACTAACCAGTAGCAGTTTGAGGAAAAGACCTACTGACAAAAATGCAAGCGGTTGAGGTGTATGTTTCCAAGCCATGATAAAAAACCCTCGTGAAGAAGAATGAGTTGTAGTGCATCACAGGGATTTTAAGCGGCATCCCATAACAGACAGACAAATAAGACAAGCATTTTACTAAATTAATGGCAACTTGTCTATTTATTTTTGAGTATACCAATTCCCTAGTAAAGCAACTGAAGAATGAGAGAGTACCTACAACCCTGGATGTGTCGCCCCGGTAACACTTAGTTTTTATCGTGGAGTGTGGGGTCACACCCCTTAATTATTATTAATACCCAGTATAGTATCATAACGTGGAATGAACCGTGCCTCTCGACATAAATTCTTCACGTTTGTCAATACTTAGACAATAGGTAGGGCTTACTGCAAAAACCGGAAACCCTTAAAAATAAAGCTTTTGACGACGATTAAAGTTGATTTAGTGCAAGCTTCTCAGCCTCGATAGATAAAAAATCCTACCCAATAGCGAGCGAGACTAATAGCAAGCAAGACTAATAGCGAGCGAGACTAATAGCGAGCGAGACGCTCGCACTACTGTTCCCCTCTGCCTTCTGTCATTCAGGGAACAGGCTTTGCGTCAAAGCCAATTTCCGACTAAGACAAAGGGTGCCCAGTAAAAGGGATGCTGATAATTAGGTTGACGTAGAAGAGTGAGTTGAGCCTGACGCAGGGCTTGGGCTTTACTCACTTGAGATTGGGTGAGTTGTCGATAAAACTCAACCATCAACTGAGCCGTCGATTCATCATTAACTGACCATAAGGTTGCTAGGGTACTACGAGCGCCCGATCGCACGGCTAATCCAGCCAGTCCCAAAGCCGCTCGCTTGTCCCCTGTCGCCGTTTGGCAAGCACTGAGAACCAGCAGTTCAATGGGGTTGGTATTCTGTCGCTGTCTGGTTTGCAGAAGTTGATCCAAATCTTTCACCTTGATGCGACTATTCCAAGTGAGCAGAAATGTGTTCTCGGCTTTGGAACTAAACTGTCCATGAGTGGCTAGATGAACCACTGGAAAGGGAGTCGCTTCAATTTGCTCTTGCAGCGTTTGATGGGTAAACTGTTGATTTAAAAAGACCTTAGTCGGAATTTGGGCGGCGATGTTTTCCACTTCCAACTCCACGGCGGGGAGAGCCGGAAAACCGTCCCGCGCCTCGGTGAGTCCAGCTGTTAAGGCTTTCATTTGCTGGGGAAGGAGCGATCGCGGCTCGATCAGTTGTAATCCTACGGATAGCGCGATATTGTAGTTTTCAATCAGATACTGCTGTCCATCGTAGAGCGCCGCCATGGGCAAATTCCGTAAGGCATCATCCAGAACAAAGACGAGGGTTTTAATCTCATTTTCTTTTAACGCCGGTTCAATCGGTCGGATCAACCAATCATAAAGTTGTTGGGACAGGCGTAACCGTTCTTTGTTTGACCACACGGGATTTAAGGCTTGTAGGAGCTGCTCAATGGTGCTGTCGATTTGAGTCTGAGTTACATCAGTTTGAAAATAGCGCAGGGGTTTTCTGGGTAGGGAGACAATCACGGCAAAATGATCAGGCAAAATAATTGGGTAAATGACGGAAGCTTGGGGATCAATCTGATCAATAGCTTGGCGTTGAACTTGCCAACAGGCTTCTCGAAAAAAGTTCTCTAGTTCCGCTAATCGCAGGGATTCAATGGTTTCACGCGCTTGGGTGAGCTGCTCTGGTGTGGGCTGATTGCTTAACAGTAATTCCACCAAATTGCGATAAATAGGTTCAACGGTTTCCCGAAAGGAAAATTGCACATCAGGATTAATCGCCACCAAATCACGGCGTAGGGATTGCAGGCTATGAACGGCTTCCCGATTTGCCGCGATCGCGCCTGTCAGATTACCTTGATGTTGGAGTATCTGACTCAGTTGCCATTGCCAACGATAGGCGATTTCAGTGGCTTGTATTCCTTGCGCCAAAGTTAACGCCTTCTCTGTTAACTCTCGCGCCTCTAACCACTGCTGTGTCTCCATATAAAGATGTCCCAATTGACCCAAGGCGTAAGACTCGGCTCTTGTATCATTAAGCTGTCTGGCTTGGTGGATCGCTCTAGCTAACAATTGGGCGATCGCTCGTCGTTGCGCTTGTAGTTGCGCTTTAGCGCCTCCAGGATTAGGGATCAGGGATTGAGACATTCTACCCTGTTCCCTAGGTAGAGCAGCTTTAGTCAACTTAGCGGCGTCTTGGGTATGGGTAACGTTATTATCCCTCAACCCCACCCCTACAGCTCGGCTTAGAGACGTTGCATGCAACGTCTCTACATTGCTCCCCATTTTTATCAAACTCTCAGCGAAATTCACTTGAGCATAAACCGCCGCCCGACTTAGAGGTAAACTAGATAATTCAGCCTGAACTTGAGGAACTAAAGCTTGAGCATCTGTCCAATTTTGGGTTTCAATCAGCAGGCTGAGTTGGTTGAGTTGGGCTTCCACTTGGGTAAGAGTGGTGGTTGCTGTGGAGGCGGCTTGTTGATAATAGGCGATCGCCTCTTCAAATTCCTGTAACGCTCTAGCTGTATTTCCCAGGCTAAATAGCGTCGCACTTTGCTCAGCGACTGCATCCAAGCGCTGAGTTATTGCCAAACTTTGCTGCAAAACCTGTTGCGATTCCTCCAGATTACCCACCACTTGCAGCGCGACGCCCAAACTCCTTAATCCGGCGGCTTTGAGTAACGAATCGGGTTGAGTTTGGAGTTGGGTTTGCACTCGCTCTAAGGTAATCTGCGATCGCCGATAGAGTCCCAATGCTTGTAAAACTTGGGCTTGGTTAATTTGGCTCCCGAATACACCCGTTTGATCCCCCGCGTCTTGATACGCCTGTTCTGCCTGTTTCCAGGTTTCTAAAGCCGCTTCCATTTGTCCTTGGGCGTAGTGGAGACTGGCTTGAGTATTCAGCAGTTGGGCGAGAAGGCGTTGATGATTGGGGGTGGGTTTGAGGAGATTAGCGACTAGATTTAAGCTTTGGGTAATCGTTTGTTCTGCCTCCTGCCATTGTCCCAACTCTTGATAGGCTAAGGAGAGATAACTTAAACTCAGGGCATGGTGGATGCGATCGCCTTGAGCTTGGTACGCTTGCATCGCCTGTTGCCAAACGGTAATCGCTTGCCAAAAGCGTCCAGCCGCATAGAGGGCTTTGCCTTGTTCGAGTTGAGTTAAAGCATTATCATTCTCCTGAATTGAGTTTAAATCCCTCTGTTTTCTGTTCCCTGTTCCCTGTTCCCTGTGATACACCGAGCGAAGTCGAGGTGTTCCCTGTTCCCTACTCAAGAATTGAGCCTGAGTTGATCCCGTAAGCGGTATAGGCGGATGCTGGGCTTGGGTGGGAAAAACCCACATTACCAGGAACAGTGTGAGTAATCCTAACCCAATACAGCGACCGATAGCCTTGAGACGTGAGGGGATTATCGCTATTTTGGGAGTTCGCGATCGCCTTAAAGCCATTTTCAGTCTGATGCGGGGCAAAAAAGTCATGAGGGAAAGAATAAAACGATGACTTATGAATATTATGAATAAGGGCTAGTTGGGTTGCTCAGTGATTGGGTAATATCATGTCCGGCAAATCACCCATAATATAAATCTGGGTGCATGATTCATGTCATATCATGTCTGGTCAAACACCCCTGAATAAAGACGCCTGCAATCCTTGTTTTTACAGCTTTGCAATTATGGGCAATCGTCAGGACATGATGTGAACCCGTTTTAACGGGTTTAAGCTTTTAGCCCGTAGACGCGAAGCGGCTTCTCTTCGAGTACTTTAGTTCAGGGCTTAATTTCGTTCGAGGACGTGCTTATAACTTAATTTAAGCATGTTGCTGCTCCATACCAGGAACTGTGGGGAGTAACTTCAGGAACATGAGCTACTAACTCAACCTGACCTTGAGAATTAATGATCCATCCTTGAGCTTCTACAATGGGTGAGCGACGCTCAGAAGAAGATTCTCCCCCAGCTTCCAGACGCTCCATGGTCACGTCTCTACTCGCTCCACTCCCAGACGGTGCATGCAACGTCTCTACATAATCTCCTTTATCTTCATTTAACGCTAAAGCCCGTAAATCCTGCCAAAGGGTTCGACCTCGCAGGGTTTGAGTGGGGTCTTCGGGTAAACCTCCTCGTCCAGTTACCACAAAGGAATTGCCTTGCTCCACATCGCAAGCTGTAACAATTTGGTTATTGGGTTCAGTAAAGTTTTCGGGTAACCGGATTAATCCTTGATTGGGATCAATCGCCTGAATATTGATATTGACGATACCGCTAAATTCCGATCCCAGGGCTGATGTGGCTGTGATATCACTCTCCGGAGTTAACCGTTCTCGACATTTTCGTTCTCGACATTTTGTGCCAAAAATACCAAACGCATTAATCGTAACTCGACCTCCTGATCCCGCTTGGGCGTTGGCACTGATATCACTATTGTTCAGGGCAACTAACGTATCGGTATCAATCGTAATATTACCGCCATTGGTATTCTCCGCATTCGTGCTAATTTGACTCTGATTCTGTAGCAACAAATTTTGCGTTTGCAGTGTGATATTCCCCTCTGTCCCCGCTCGCGTTGTCGCTGAAATTGTACTACCGTTTTTTAACCAAATTAAATCAGCATTAACTCTCAAATTCCCTGCGGCGGCGAACTTTTCCCCATTGACCGTGACTTCTGCTCCATCTTGGATGATTAAACGTCCTGTCTCAATCGTGACATCCCCCGCTTCCCCTAATACCTCAGTCTGAGGTGGTGGAATAAAACCACTGGGAACAGAATCAGACGATGCATCGGAGCGTAAACTACTGGGAAACTTACCATCGGCGGAAATACCACTCAGTTCCACAGATTCTGATGTTCTAACCACTAATCGTCCCGCCCGCCCAGCATTTTGCGTGGTGGTTGAAATCACTCCGCCATCACGCAGGACTAATCGCCTAGTATAAACCTCAATATCCCCCGCCGCACCTGTGCCAAAACTTTGTGTATTCAAACTACTCAATTCTTGACCATTCGCTGAAGTACCAATCAGTTCCACACTCTCTGACGCCTGAATCTTCACTGTTCCGCCTTGAGCTGAACCTAATGTAGAAGCGCCAATTCCCGCCCCCTCCTGAATCGTTAAGTGTCGAGTTTCAATGATCACATTTCCCGTGGCTTGAGTCGCATCCTCAAACGCATTAGACGCAATAGAACTTTTGAATCGACCATCGGGTGTTGTTCCCATTAGTTCAATGGAATCGGATGCTTGAATTAGCACATTTCCGCCACGCCCTGCATCAAAGGTAGAGTTAAATATTCCACCTCCTTCGCTAGCCCTTAACTGTCGGGTTTGTACGGTTAGTTGACCTGCATCTCCTTTGCCATAACTATCAGCAAATAGTTCTGAACCCACCAATTCCACCGATTCAGACGCCCTGACAACCATATCACCGCCTGAACCCGTGCTAAAGGGAGAAGTTGAGATAAAACCACCCTCTTGCAAACTTAATGTTTCCGTATTAATGATTAAGCTATTTGCTGCACCAGAACCGAAACTTAGCGAAAATAGACCCGTACCCAACTCCGGAAGGGTAATTGTTTTCTCCTCAAAAAGTGTATCTAATACCTCTTGTAGATTTCTTATGCCAATAATTTCCACTGATGCAGCATTGACCATCAAGCGACCAGCCGCCCCATCACCAAAGGTAGACGCCGAAACAAAAGCGCCCTCTTTTAGGTTTAATTGTTCCGCTTGAATCGTAATATCACCGCCGTCAAGATTACCTTCTGTATTCGCCAGAATTTGTGACGCTTGGGTTAGGTTTACCTGACCACCTTGGATGTGAATAAACCCGCTACCTGTACCACTAACATCTACAACAGATTGCTGGGATAGGTTTATATCTTGGAAATTTTTCACTTGTTCATATCCCAGAGTGAAGCCATTAATCGTTGGCATAATCTGGACAAAACTATTCGCACCAACACTACCTAATTCAATTCGCCCTTGAGGTGCTGTCAAATGTCCTCCCGGAAACCGCAGTTCACCACCGACTAGGGCTAAAGTTTGACCTGAATTTACTTGTAAGCCAGCCGTCGATTGATTGCTGATGGGAGCCGGATTTGCACCAAACTGCAAACCAATGGGTACATTTATTGATAATAAGGGTGGGGTTGAGGAATTGGTGGCGCTAAACTCCTGCCCATCGGGAAACTGAATGCTATTGGCTGTACTGGCTAAAAAGGAGCCGTCAACATCGAGTTGGGCGTTCGCGCCAAAGACAATACCTTGAGGGTTAATTAAAAATAAATTGGCGGCATTATTAATTTTAATTGTGCCATTAATTTCTGATGGGTTATTGCCTGTAACCCGGCTGATAATATTTTGGACATCCTGATTAATCATTTCCAGGTTAAAAAATGCTGTTGAACCTTCAGAAACAGAAAACTCCTCAAAACTGTGGAATAGATTATCGCCTACTCTTGTCCCTTGTTGAATCTCACTAATATTACCATCTTGATTGACCACTGTATTTTGGGGCAATGTGTCATCAGGGATAACCTGGGCATGAGCTATCTTACTTGAAACCAGTAAGTCAACAAATAAATTTCCGGTTAATAAAAGTAATATAAATGATTTTTTCTGAATAAAACTTCCCATCGGTGATTGTTAATTTAAGTCATTACTAAAGTAGGTTGGGTTGAACGGAGTGAAACCCAACAGTATCAAGTTAACTTCTGTTGCCATACCGCTCGGATAACCTCTAAATTTAACTTTTTTTCCCCTGCTTCCCCTTCTCCTCTATCCCTTGCAGCATTGGCTTGTGTTGGGTCTCGTACCTCGACCCAACCTACTGTTTTATTTAATAACAATAAGATTTTCTGGATGACTCCAACCCCCTCAGTCTATTATTCGGCATATCAGCCACCAATTCAACATTACCATCGCCATCAATAACCCATCCTTTAGCCTCCACAATAGAAGAACGGCGAGAGGTCAGGTTTTCATCTGGATGTATTGTCTCCCTTGTCGATGGGAATTGCTGTCGATTCTCCCCATGTCCCGTCTCCTCCAGATTTTCTTCATGCCAATCCAAAGAACGCAAATCTTGCCAAAGGGTTCGACCACGTAAAATTTGACTGGGGTCTTCGGGTAATCCACCGCGTCCCGTCACGACAAAGGAATTTCCAGTTTCAGCGACACAACCTGTGGCAATTTGATCACTGGGTTCAGTAAAGCTTTCCGGTAAGCGAACTAATCCCCGATTCGGGTCAATCCCCTGAATATTGAGAGTCACCAGACCATTAAATTGTGGTCCTAAATCTGATGTGGCAGTGATATCACTATTGGGGGTCAGTTCATCCCGAAACTGAGTGCCAAAAATACCTTGAGCTGTAATACTAACACGACCGCCTCGACCTTGACGAGCATTAGCCGTGATATCACTATCATCGATCGCGACTAAAAGATTGGTATTGATGCGGATATTACCGCCATCACTGTTCTCAGTATTCGTCGTAATCCGACTATTGCGTCGCAGTAACACATTCGAGGCGTCGAGTCGAATATTTCCCTCTGTCCCCGCCACCGTAGCTGCGCTAATTCCCCCTTGGTTATCCAGCCAAATCGAATCGGCGATGATATCCAAATTACCAGCAGCACCCGATGCAGTCCCCCTGACGCCAATTTCTGCGCCATCCCCCACATTTAACTCTCCAGTTTGAATTTGCAAATCCCCCGCGCCACCTGCACCACTCGTATTCGCTTCAATCGCACTGGGTACGATACCATCCCCAATAATGCCAAAGGAGACACGTTCGACAGCGGGATCAACACCCGTCGCCACACCCGCCACGGTTACCGATTCAGCCGCATTAATCGTTAACGTTCCGGCTGTACCCACACCCCCAGTGGCGGCGGAAATCTGAGCGCCATCCTGGACACTTAAACGTCGCGTGGTAATCATTAAATCTCCAGCGGGTGCTGTTCCCCTTTGTCCTTCTACAGTTAATAGCGATGACGACGTAAACAAACCACTTAAAAACTGACCATCAGCAGAAATTCCCCTCAATTCCACCGTATCAGCGTTAATCATCAGATTTCCCCCGCGTCCCCCACCCGCCGCTGACGCTGAGATTTGTGACCCATCAGCAACAATGAGTTGACCTGTATTCAGGGTAAAGTCACCTGCATCCCCCGCACCCAGCGTCGCTGTGAACAACCCGCCGGGAACAACCGCATTGGCTGGAGTTCCTCTGAGTTCCACCAATTCAGCCGTTACGCTTAGATTCCCCCCCTCACCCTGACTTGTACCGCCAGGAGTGGTGCTTAGGGATGTACCGTCTAGCACTCTCAATTGATTTGTGGTTATTGTAAAATCACCAGCATTTCCTTGAGCGATAGTTCCTGTGGCTAACAGAGACCCACTGGTTAAATCTGCCAACTCCGAAACGTTTAAGGTTAAATCGCCACCATCACCCCCAGCCAATGCGGTGGTTAAGATAGCCGCGCCGTTCTGCACAATCAATTGGTTGGTTTCAATGGTTAAATATCCAGCATCACCCTGTCCACCACTTACGCTAAATAAACCATTACTAGGATTAAGGGGGTCAAATGTTCTGAATAGAAGCTGCCGTGAGGGTTCTAGAGGAGTTGTGCCAGTTACTTCCACTTGGTCAGCACGAATGGTCAGATTGCCTCCTGTACCTGCACCAAATGTAGAGGTAGAAGCAAAGGAACCTTGTTGCAATGTCACCTGATTTGCCTGAATATCAATCCCGCCGCCGTTCACATTACCGAAGGTTTCTGCCACTAGGTTTGAGCCTTGAGTCAGGGTGATTTGTCCCCCCCGCACCTGAATTATGCCACCCCCTAAACCACTGGTGTTGATAGCTGTTGCATCAGTTAAATTAATGCTGCCAAATTCTTGTATATCGGAATAATCTAAGGCAAAACCTGGGGTTATAGGTGTCAGAGTCACTTGTCCAAAACTTGCCACACTCCCTAATTCAATTCGCCCTTGTGGTGCTGTTAAATTGGCTCCATTTAATGATAAATTTCCTCCCACCAGTGCTAAGGTTTGACCGGGGTTTACTGACAGGTTACTATTTGCTTGATGAATAATCGGTGCTGGATTTTCACCAAACTGTAAACCAATCGGTACGTTAATGGTGAGCAGGGGCGGGAGTTGGGGATTGGTGGTGCTGAATTCACTGCCATCAGCAAAAATAACACTGTTGGCGGTGCTGGCTAAAAAGGAGCCATTGATATTGAGTTGGGCATTAGCGCCAACTATAATCCCGTTGGGGTTAATTAGGATTAGGTTGGCGGTGCCATCTGCGGCAAGGATGCCATCTATGATGGATGTCTTGTTGCCTGTGACGCGGCTAATAATAGTTTCTATGTCTAGGTTCTGGGGAGTCAGTTTAAAGATGGCTTGGGAGTTGGTAGGAATAGAAAATTCTTGGAAACTGTGGAGGAGATGATTTCCGGTTCGGATTCCACCTTGAATCTCACCATTGGTAACGTTGGTGTTGGTTGAAAAGTTATCGTTATCGGGGATTATTTCGGCATTGGCTGTGCTGATGAAGATGAGAAGGCTGAGGAGAAGATTGCTGGGAATCCAGAGGAAAGGGGAATTTGGTTTGGGAAAACAATAGTTCATGATTCAGGTATATCTTTGAAGGAGTAGAGACGTAGCATGCTACGTCTCTACATCGGGGCGGGTTTAGTTACCTCTGGGTGAGGTAAAAAATGATAATAGTAAAACCCGCCCCTACATAAAACTTTCTTTCTTACTCAATTACCAATTGTCTGTACTTTTATTCCGGAATCGATGCGATCGCTATCCTTCTACCCTTTTACCCTATTTCATCTAAAAATGATAAGGGGCGGCTCATGTTGGCAGCAAAGCCGAGTATTCCGCGATCGCGATGTTCGTACAGTAGCTTCCCATCTGTATCAAATAGGAAGGTTGCACCTCGCTGGGTCATATAGGCGGGATTGGGAACGTAAGTTTTCCAATGGCTTAACACTTCTACCATATTCCGTAGTCTTAAGGTGGCGAGTTCAAAAGGGCGCTGATATCCACTTCCCCCAGCAAATTGAAAAAATGAGCCTTTGAGAGGGGGTAAGGGTTTCGCTTTGACAACTTCCTCATCGCCAATAAGCTGAGGTGCATTGCGATCGCCCCGATAACCTCGGAACACTTCTGCAAGCGTACCTGGGCTACCAATCCCCGCACACATTAAGAGTAGATTCAACCAAGCCCTTTGTGAGGTAGAAAGTCCCGGAAGTTTGAGATTTAACCCAGGATAGAGGTTAAGCTGGCGATGCAATTGAGCCTCTGGATCAACAAACAACCACTCCGCCGGAAATCCGGTATACTGACAAAATTGTTTTCCTGAATCCAGATTGCCAATCCCCACCGCACGAATGGCGATTCCCTTAGCCTGCAACTGTTCAGACTCACGCTGTAACCACCAGGCATATTCGAGGGTGTCAAAGTCACCGAGTTGAGACCAAACGAGTACCAGGATACGGGGCGCATTCTCGCAGTTGTCTAGAAGCGATCGCGTTATACCATCGCTGACTCGTTGGCGTTGAGTTTGAGAAATAATAGCGTAGGGATTCATGTTAGGCAAAACTGTGATGAGTAAAGATTTTGTGCCAGTGATAACAACAACTGATGTCCAATCCGAGTGCGGTTGATTTCAGTTATGATTATTTCTAATGTAGACCTGTAGGAGGCATGAGTAAATGAGTCTGACTTTAGAGCGTGAAATGCCACCTCTTTTTGAGGATTCAACAGGAGCGATTCGAGTCGGAAATTCAAGGGTTTTGCTGGAGTTAGTGATTCGCGCTTTTCAGGATGGTGCTTCTCCTGAATCCATTGTTCAGCGTTATTCAACACTATCGTTATCTGATGTTTATACCACAATTGGTTATTATCTCCGACACCAAGACGCTGTGGAAGTCTATCTTAACCGTCGAGAGCAGTTGGCTGAATCTGTGCGTCAGCGTTTATTGAGTGTTCAACCTGATTTAAGTGTAATTCGTTCTCGCTTGTTATCTCAGCAGAAACAAAGTAAGAATCATGAAATTGCTGAGTGATGAAAACTTCCACGGCGATATCGTTCGGGGCTATTTTTGCGTGAACCTAATTTGGACTTAGTTCGCATTCAGGATATTGGTCTGCGGGCAGTTGGTGATCCAGCTATTCTGGACTGGGCAGCAGCAAATAATCGCATTGTTTTGACTCATGATCGTGCAACTATGCCAAACTTTGCTTATGAGCGACTGACAAGAGGAGAGGAAATGTCGGGGTTGTTTGTTGTTAATGATCGGATGCCAATCAGACAAGTAATTGATGAATTACTATTACTGGTTGATTGTAGTCAACAGTCAGAGTGGAAAGGCATTGTACTCTATTTGCCTTTGTGAAAGTCTCATCCTTTCCGTTTCTCGTTCTCTGTCCCCTTAATACGAAGGGTACTGAAATTTTGGCTGGTGGGTTGAGCGAAGTCGAAACCCACCCTACGGTATAAGCTGTTCGGCATTTAAACCTTAATGTCAAGAATGGCAAAATCCTTGTAGTGCGTTTAGCGAAGCCATGCCGCAGGCTTTGCATCTTGCTCGCTAACCATTCCCAATTTAAATGCATGACAGCTTATTAAGGATTTCGGGAATCCCAAAATCCACGTTTTTCAGTACCATTGCTCTTAATACGGTTCCCCAAACAACACTAATGAGCAGGTCAGTTCTTTAATCAATTGTGTGGTAATATCGCTCACCGCTAACCCCGCAATAGTACGGCGACGCAAAGAGCGCAAAATGACCATATCCGCTAACTTAGCTACTTTCAAAATCGCCAGCGCTACATCGTCAGCTTGAATTACTTGCACTTCTGATTTTACCTGCCCTCCCGTGACATTTAGCATATTAATATACTCATCTTCAATCGCTGCTATGTCAGAAGATGCCGTTTTAGCCGGACAAACGTGCAGCAGTTTCACTTCCCCTTGATGGGTATCCGCTAGGAGTTGAGCAAATCTCACCGTGCGGATTGTCTGGGGCGAAAAGTTCTTCGCGGGAACCAAAATTTTCCGCAGGTTGACGGGTTCATCTAAGAGTCGCATCACTGCAACTGGACAATGAGATGCCCAAAATACCCGGTTAATGATTGTGCCAAACAAACGTGCCCGCAATCCGGTATTTTTGCGCCAACTCATAACAATTAAACTGGCATCTTGTTCACGGGCGGTGTGAACAATGCCAGAGGCGATGTCATTCTCAATCCGCAGTCTCGGTTTCGCCTCAGCCTCAAATTCTGAACTAATGGTTAGCGCTTTGTTTAGGAGTCGCCGACTTTGGCGTAGGTTAACCTGCATCTGGGGTTCGTCCATGTAGGTATGGGCTGGAGAAATAGAGAGCGGTATAATTTGACCGGATTGGTGATGCGCTAGCAGGGCTGCCATTTCCATCAAATACCCTTTGGTTTGACTTTTGCTCACAGGTACAATTATCGTAAACGGAACGGATTCTTGTTCCTCTGTCGATTTAGAGTGAGGTTTTTCCCACCAAAGTTTGGACTGGTTACTTTTGGGGCTGGCTTTGGGTAAAGGAAGTTTCGGCGCAAATTTTCCGGTTAGTAGGGGACCTAGGATGGAGGTAATCAGCATCAAGACAATGACGCTGTTAAAGACGGTGTCTGTAATTAACCCCACCTGCAAACCCACCAACGCGGCGGCTAGTGTGGCGGCGACTTGGGGGATAGACAAGGACCAGATCACCATCATCTCGTCAAAACTGTAACGATAGAGGACTTTTGCGATCGCGGCGGCGAGGAATTTACTCCCCAGTAATCCCCCAACAATGGCTAGGGTTAGCCAAAAACTGGTGGTGAGGCTTTCGATAAACACGGGAATGTCGAGGAGTAAGCCCATGTCTACAAAGAAAAAGGGGATAAATAAAACACTACCCACAAACTCCACTTTGTCTTTCACGGGTGAGTTTCCCACCACATCATTAACCGCCAAACCCGCCATGAAAGCACCGACAATCTGATCCACCTGAATAATTTCTGCCCCCACCGAAGCCAGAAACACGGCTAGGAGTACGAACAAAAATTGATTCCCCTCATCATCTCCCGTCCGCCGAAAATGTTCCTTCCCTACCCAGTCAAAGCCAAATAAAACGATGGCGGTGTAAATAGCTAATGCCACCAATTGCTGAAACAAACTATAGACAGAAAACTCTCCGGCGTTAATCGAAACGCAGATGGCTAGGACGAGTAGCGCACTGATATCAGTAAAAATTGTCGCGCCAATGGTAACAATCACGGGTTCTTTCTCAACTAAACCCAAGCGCTGGATGATAGGATACCCTAATAGAGTATGGGAGGCAAATAAAGACCCCATCAACAGGGATGTATTCCAACCAAAACCAAAGAATCGCCCAATTATCATACTGGTAGCGAGTGGTACGATAAAGGTCATCAATCCAAACACTAAAGAGCGATGTTTCTTCTTGCGGAACTGCACTAAGTCAATTTCTAGCCCAGCCACAAACATCAGATAAATTTTGCCAATATCCGATAGCAATTTCATGGTTTCGCTGTCAGCATCCAATAGCTGCAACCCATTGGAACCCAGGAGGACTCCTGCCAACAGCAATCCGACTAACCCAGGCAATCCCAGGCGCTCGAACAACGGGGGAATGGTTAAACTGACTAACAGCAGAATAGTAAACGCAACAATTGGACCTTCGGGTAGCCCTGTTTGTAAAAATGTTAGAGATTCATTCATCAGCTTTCGGCTAAAAAATCGCCGCTATTTTATCAATGCCTATTCTTCAATTTCCCAAGTTTGTTTGTGCCTATTGCTTCAGAATGACTAACGTATTGAAGACTGATAGGTAAAATGACTCGCTCAGGAAAGGGACTAAAATCTTATTGTCTATAGAGGGTTGATGTTATATAAATATTGTAACCAAAAGGTGCAGAATAAGAAAAAAAATGTCTGACATCGCCCGCCGTTGTTGCCGATTCCCCGTTTCTTGCTCCCTCATCTCAACTGTCAACTTTAATGAAAGTCCACTGACTTACAGGCGATAGCTTTTGGGCGTCAAACCATACAGTACGATCTGACAACGGTGCGCTGTGATAAAGTATCTAGGGCTGAATTGGATTGATCCAATCACAAAAGAGACAAATACTTTTCCACGGGAATCAATTTTGCCAACACAAGATAACCACCGGATAGATGTGAATACCGCGATCGCGACTGAGTTATTTGAACCCACCCCATCTTCCTGCAACCCCGTACAACCTTGGCATTGGCGCAAGCTTCCTCTGGCTAAGCGTAGTGGTTCACACGTCTTCAAGGCGCTGTTTCTCTATCCCAGAGGAGATTCGACATTGGGGAACGATTTGACAGAAAATTATCACATTGCTACTCTTTTAGAAAGCCCAGTGACGCCACATAATACTCATCTGGCTCGATATTCGATTTGTGCGGGTTCTCCTCGCTTTGTTGAGACTCAACCTCAACTTTGGACTCCGCCTGTGGGAAACATTCTACCT
Organism: Coleofasciculus sp. B1-GNL1-01; assembly: GCF_040220235.1. Lineage (NCBI taxonomy): Bacteria > Bacillati > Cyanobacteriota > Cyanophyceae > Coleofasciculales > Coleofasciculaceae > Coleofasciculus > Coleofasciculus sp. B1-GNL1-01. The sequence continues at coordinate 9,759 of NZ_JAVJTO010000047.1, read as the reverse complement.
TTCCTGCGCCGCCTGCTTCAAGTGCAAAAGCCAGAATCGCCTGTACCTGCTGAACTTCCCTTTACAGGGGGGTGGTTAGGATGGCTGGGATATGACTTAGCCTGGGAGATTGAACAACTCCCCCACCTAAACACTGATCCTCTACCTTTCCCCATCGCCTACTGGTATGAACCCGAATCCTTTGCAGTGCTGGATCATCATCAGCAAATTCTCTGGCTAGCGACGACGGATGTGGCTCAACTGGACTCCCTGCAACGTCAGCTAGAGGAGGCAGATAGGAAAACAGAAGTAAAGAATACACCAGAACCGGACAAAAGTAATCCCATTACTCCTATTTTCCACAGCTCTCAGCACGATTATATGGCGGCGGTACAGCAAGCGAAACGATATATTCAAGCTGGGGATATCTTCCAGGCGAATTTATCGTTGCGGTTTGAAGCGTATACTGCTTTGGATAGCTGGTCAATTTATCGAGCATTGCAACAGATTAATCCTTCCCCCTTTGCCAGTTATTGGCAAACGCCGTGGGGAGCAATGATTAGCTGTTCGCCAGAACGATTGATTCAGTTATCCGGCACAAAAGTTGAGACTCGACCGATTGCTGGAACGCGAAAACGTGGCGCTAATTCAACCCAAGATGAGCAGTTAGCAAAAGAGTTAATTGCGAATAAGAAGGAAAGAGCTGAACATATCATGTTGGTTGACTTAGAGCGCAATGATATCGGCAAAGTTTGTGAATGGGGAACTGTACAAGTGAATGAACTGCTCACTATTGAACGCTACAGCCACGTCATGCACTTGGTTAGCAATATCCTGGGAACCCTTAGTCCTAAATGTGACCCGATAGACTTGATTCGAGGTGTATTTCCTGGAGGAACTATTACGGGGTGTCCTAAAGTTCGCTGTATGGAAATCATTGAAGAACTCGAACCCGTCAAGCGCAATTTATTTTACGGTTCTTGCGGTTATTTAGATTGGCGGGGAAATCTCGACTTAAATATTTTGATTCGCACGTTGCTGTATAGTCAATCTAGCCATTCTCAAGCTGGAGCAACGGTTTGGGGACAAGTGGGTGCTGGCATTGTGGCAGACAGTGATCCGCAAAAGGAATGGTATGAATCGCTACAAAAAGCCCAAGCTCAACTCAATGCGCTGAATCTGGGCGGCAAAAACACCATTTGATAAAGGGCGCACATCGATAAAGGGCGCACGTCGGTGCGCCCCTACAGATGGGATATTTTCATCATTACATCCTTCGTAACTGCATCAGATATAGCGCTACGCGCCAGGGAATAGGCAATAGGCAATAGGCAATAGGCAATAGTGAAGAAAAAAGCTTACCTTACAAGGGATTGAGCGATTTTTAATTTTTCTTAATTTGTCCTAACGTGTCTGCGTAGTGCTATACCTTTTTCTACACACTCCCTAACTGACTATCAATTGACGAGAGGCTGAGTCGCGATCGCATCGAGTCCCACCGATTTCAATAAGTCTGCCCAAGCCACTTGAAAGGAAGAATCCTCTGGATTAGATTGTCTAAGTTGAGCCAGGGTTGTCAGCGTATCAAACCAAATACCATTTGCCCCATACTGGAGAGCCTGTTCTAACAAAGGTTCTCCGTCTAGCTGATTTAACGTTCCATTCGGCTTAATCCGTTTAATCACGCCTTGGACTCCGGGACTATCGGGCGTAACTTGTGCGCCACAAATCATCAGAAACGACCAATGATACGTTTTACCCATTTCTAGCTTGGATGCTTCATCAGGGAGCTTTACGCTGATAATTCCTGCTTGTTTGGGCATGGGCAAGGTTGTTTCGTAATAATAATCCTCATTTTCGTCCTTAAGCACAAAGAGTGCCTGCTTCGCCGTGGTTTTAGGGACGTAAACAAAAAATGTCGGGCGCTCTGCAACAGTCAATCCTTGGCGAGTCGCGGGCATTACAGGCGTAATCGCTGGCTCAAGTGCCTTCGCATCTTGAGGACATCCGCCATCACGAGTCCCTCCCCCTTCCGTATTGTTGGGTAAGGGTGGATCACCAGTTGGTGGTGGTGTGAAGCTTACCGTCACCATCGAGCGACTGGCTAATGTTCTAGCCGGCGTAACTTCTTGCGCCTGCACGGGTAGCCCCTCAATCGGCAGGATGTTCCACACCAGACTGATGACAAAGAAGCTAATATAAGTGTAGTAATGTTGCCAAGTCATGAGCATAATCCTCTTGAACAGTAAATGCCTTGGCGAATGACACTATTAATCTTAAACAATTTCGTTTATAATAGCCAGTCTTCACCCCTAGATTTTACTCAACCCATAGGAATAAAAATTGAGAAGATTTATGTTGTAATAAGTCTTTCTATGTAAGGTTGATCACAAAAATACATCTAAGTCTGCCCTGCGATAATTCCCCTCCGGGATTTTTGATGAGTCTGAGCTGCCATCTGTCACAATTCTGAATAAACAGGGGTACATCAACGAAAAATCAGGGTTTTTACAGGGTAATCTTCGCCATAATCCCAATTGCTCACTAGAGTGCCAAATCTCAGTTGAACTTGCACCCCACTGAAATTCGTCATTCGCCAGGAATTGCCAGAGTGGTCACGTTGTCGTATTTACATTCAGGGAGTAGGCGTATCTTAACCGGAATCCTCCAGTCAGATATCTATCAGGCGACAGAGTTGCTTATCCCCTAGAACGGAAGGGTTGACCAGTTACTTGAGGTGTAGGCAGGGTGTCGGGTGTCGGGTATGGGATGTCGGATGTCGGATGTCGGACACAATTGAACCCCTCTTTTCGAGCCAAAGTGATTACAGGTTTTCACAGGTTACTAAGTAACATAATCTACAGTAATGTTTATAGAGATCACTAATTTACACTAATTTACATTATTTGACAATCAGAGTAAAAAAATATAGCGCGTCTAAATCATTTGTACAATTAATTTACATTCTTTCCTAATACTTAATATTTGCGAAACGCCTGTGGTTTATAACGCTTAGGTTATGCTCTTTGCTTGTTCGGTTTCACCTGAGTTGTACAACTCAAATGGACGCGCTATATAGAGCTTGCTGAATAAGTGTTGTGGTGAGGGGGAGCGGGGGAAGCTGAGGAAGCCAATGTAGAGACGTGCCATAGCACGTCTGGGATCTGTGTACCTCCACGCCATCGCGCTGTAGAATCGACGCTCTATAACCAATTACCCACCAAAACAAACGGTGCCCAGTAATAAGGATGCTCATAGTCAGGATTTTTCAAGATAGAAAGCTGTGCCTGACGCAGAGATTCCGCTTTGCTGTTTTCAGCTTGCGTCAGGTACTGGTAAAACTCAGCCATAAGTTGAGCCGTTGATTCGTCGCGAACTGACCACAGAGTTGCCAGAGTGCTGCGAGCGCCGGAACGCACCGCCACACCCGCTAATCCCAAGGCGGCTCGTTGATCCCCGGTTGCCGTTTGGCAAGCACTGAGAACCAGTAATTCAATGGGTTGGCTATCCTCTCGTTCTCGCACTTGTAATAGTTGATCCAAATCATTGACATTAACTTGCCCTTCCCAGGTCAAGATAAACGTATCTTCCACCTCGGAACTAAACTGACCATGGGTAGCCAGATGAATCACAGGGAAAGGGATGGCACCAATTTCCTGCTTCAGTGTATTTGTTGTAAACTCCTGATTGAACAGCATCTCAGACGGAACTTGATCCGAGATTTTTTTTAGTTCCACTTCGACTCCCGGTAAAGCAGAAAACCCCCCACGTTCCTCGCTAAGTCCACCAATTAATGCCTGAAGCCGTTCTCGGTCTAGCGCACGCGGTTCTAACAGTTGCAATCCGGGACTAACTGCGACACTATATTTTTCAATTAGATACTGTTCTCCATCATAAAGGGCTGCCATAGGCAGATTTCGCAACGCCCCATCCAGGATAAAGACCAGGGTTTTAATCTCATTGTCGGCTAACTCAGTTTCGATGGGTCGGATCAGCCAGTCGTAAATGTCTTGGGAATAGCGTAATCGTTGTTTGTTTGACAGAACCGGATTGAGGAATTTGCGGAGTTGGACAAAGGCGTTGTTCACCTCTGCTTCCGGTAATTGGGTTTGATAATGGCGCAGGGGTTGTCCCGGCAATGATAGAATCACGGCGAGTTGGTCGGGCAGAATAATCGGATAAATCACTGCTGCTGTGGGATCAACCTGATCGATTTGCTGGGATTGCGCCTGGATACAGGTATTGCGAAAAAAGTTATCTAATTCAGCAAGTTGGAGGGATTCAATCACCTCACGGGCTTTTTGGAGGTTTTTTTGACTGGGATCAGATTTGAGGAGTAAGCCCACCAGTTGACGATAGACGGGTTCAACCCGTTCTCGAAAGTAAAATTGTAAATTGGGCAGGGCAATCAAATCACTACGGAGCGATCGCAAGGTTTCAACGGCGACGGTATAAGCGGCGACGGCATCCTTTATATTGCCTTGCTTTTCCAGAATTCGACCCAGTTGCCATTCCCATAAATAGGCAATATCGCCAGCATTAATGCCTTGAACCAAACTCAGCGCCTGTTGCGTCAGCTTTTGCGCCTCGGCTAACTGCTGCTTTTGTTCGTAAAGTTTGCCTAATTGTCCAATGGCGTAGGATTCAGCTTTCGCGTCTTGAATCTGTCTGGCTTGTTGAATGGCTTTGGCTAACAATTGGGCGATCGCACTGTTCGTAGTGAGCGCTTTAGCGCTTCCGGTTTCTGGGGTAAGGTTATCGGTTAAACCCATCAATTGACATCCAGACGTGCCATGGCACGTCTCTACATCGCTGCTCATCCGCATCAGACTATCTGCTAAATTGACATGAGCATAAACCGCCGCCCGACTGGGGGATAGGGTGGCGAGACTAACTTGGATTTGCGGTAATAGTGCGATCGCGGCGTCCTCTTGTTCCGTATTGATCAACAGACTCAGTTGGTTCAATTGAGCTTTGATTTGGATCAGCGAATTGGTTGCATTTTTAGCTGCTTTGTGGTAGTAATCTAAGGCTTTTTCATCCTCTTGTAAGTCTCTCGCCACATTCCCTAAACTCAACAGAATCGCACTGGTATCGGGAGTTGGGTTCAGATCTTGGGCGATCGCTAAACTTTGGGTTAAAAGGGTTTGGGACGTTTTGGGATCGCCCAATTCTTGCAGGGCAATTCCTAAACTCTGCAATCCTTGAACTTTGACGCGGGAGTCAGGGTTGGCTTGAAGTTGTTGATTTGCCTGTTCTAAAAGCGTTTGCGCCCGTCGATAGAGTCCCAAGGTTTGCAAGGCTTGGGCTTGGTTAATTTGGCTTCCCAGTTTTCCGGTTTCATCACCCGCACGGCTGTAAGCGTCGGTGGCTTGTTTCCAGGTATCCAAGGCGGCTTCAGCTTGTCCTTTGGTGAGTTGCAGGCGTCCCTGAGTATTCAAGGCTTGACCCAGAATCGTCAAACCCCCTGATTCCCAATTGTTTTGGTGTTGCAACAGATCAAGACTTTGGCTAATCGCTTGTTCGGCGTCTTGGACTTGTCCCAAATTTTGATACGCTAGCGAGAGATAACTTAAACTTAGGGCAAGGTTTAGGCGATCGCTCTTTTGTTCATAGTCTTGGGCGGCTTGTTGCCACAGTTGTGCTGCATCAGCAAAACGTCCCGCTTCAAAGGCAGCAATCCCTTGTTCTAGAGGGGTTGGGGAATTGGCAATTTTGGCGTTTGCGGGTTGGCGTTTTAAGTGGTCAACGTTGTCGGTTGGGTGGAGGGACGTAGGCGAGGAATCTTCTCCAAGAGTAACCCAATTGATCGGATTAGCCTGAATATTATCTGCTAACCTGACATCCTCCCCTACGGTGTTTCCACTAGCGTGTAAGGATTCAACTGGATATGAGATGGCAGGCAATATAGTGGTGACCAGAAACAGGGTTAGCCCAAACAGTATCACAGAGGAAGCATACCGTCTCAAACTAGACCGAATCTTTAGCCGAAAAATTTGACTAGCCCACTTCATAGTTTGACCTGATTTTGATAGTTAACGGTATCCAGAGGGAATGTTGAGTGTTGACCCTTTGCTCAAAGGAATCTGGTTTTTAGTAGGGGCGGGTTTAGGAAATTATGTTTCGCTATTGATCATAACGTTTGTACAAAACCCGCCCTGACTTAATTGGCAGTTAGGAAATTATGTTTCGCTATTGATCATAACGTTTGTACAAAACCCGCCCTGACTTAATTGGTAGTATTGACACTTCGCTCAAGGGTATGATTTTGAGTTCATATCATATAAGTTCGCATCGAAATTATGTTTTTTTAACGCAGAGGGACGCAGAGGTTCACGCAGAGGGACGCAGAGGTTTTTTGCTTGATCTGAGATCCTCCCAAGAATTAAGGTGAACAAGTTTGTGGTTTATAGCGAGGACTTTGGGGAGACGCTTCCGGTAAATGAGCTACCAATTCAACTTGACCTTTTTCATTGACAATCCAGCCTTGCGCTTCAATAATTTGAGGTTGAGGATTCGGTCGGGAAAATTGAAAATTGTTCTCCGTTTTAGCCGTAGACGCGGGAGAAGACGCCACCGATAAATTGCGTACATCTGACCACACCGTCTCACTGGCAAGGGGTTGAGTCGGGTTAGCGGGTAAGCCACCCCGCCCCGTTAGGGCAAAGTAATTTCCTTCATCGGCGGCACAGCCAATGGCAATGAGGGTACTGGTATCTGTGAAATTTTCGGGGAAATCAACTAATCCTTGGGAGGGATCAATACCCTGGATAACGATATCCACAACACCACTGAACTCAGGTCCCAATTCAGAGGTAGCTGTAATATCACTTTCTGGCGTCAATTTCTTCCGAAACTCGGTGCCAAAAATACCTTGAGCTATAATAATAACTCGTCCCCCTCGACCTTGTTGAGCATTCGCCGTAATATCGCTATTTTCTAGAGCGACTAAGGTATCGGTCATGATGGTAATGTTACCCCCATCTGTATTTCCGGCATTGGTGGTAATCTGACTCTCTTGAATCATCAGCAAGTTTTGAGTTTTTAAGGATAAATTACCGCCTTGACCCGAATCTGTCGCCGCATTAATTGTTCCCTCGTTGTCCAACTGGATCAAATCCGCGACAATTTCTAATGTTCCCGCATCCCCAGAACCGAGACTATTCACCGCAACTGCTGCCCCATCTCGGATAATCAGTTGACCTGCATTTACCTCTAAAACACCCGCATTTCCAGTGGCTTGCAATGCGGGAAAGTCAGCCCGTCCGGAGGAAGAGACCAAACTACTAGGAATTTCTACAGCAACTCCTCCCCCGGTCGTAATTCCTGTACCGATGAGTTCCAGCTTATCGGAGACATTTACCGTCAATGTCCCTCCATCTCCTGCACTTAGAGTAGTGGTTGAAATATTTGCCCCATTGCGAATGATCATATTTTGGGTGGAAACTGTTACATCTCCTGCGGGCGCACCACTAAAACTGGTGGTTCCCGGACCACTAATAAACCGACCATCCGGGGATACACCGTCAATTTCAATAAAATCAGTTGCATTTATGACAACATCTCCGGCTGGACCCCCCACTGGAATTAACCCCAATCCCGTCAATGCACCCGTTTGATTTCCGACTTGCGCCCCTTCACGCATACTCATCTGGCGTGTATTTACGGTGATATCGCCGCCTGTCCCGGTACCAAAGACACTGTTGGCAAAAATCCCTGTAGGAGCAAGTGCGCCAATGGGTGTACTGTCCATTTGTACAGACTCAGAGGCGTTCACTTGCAAACTTCCCCCATCCCCTTGACCAAAGGTAACCGTTTGCAGGAGTCCACCCTTGTTTAAGGTTAGATCTTGTGTATTCAACCTAAGATTCCCTGCATCGCCTGTGGTTCCTTGAAGCGCCCCTGTGATAAACGCCGAACCGGATATTTCCACAGACTCAGAAGCGTTAACTGAAACATCTCCTCCTCTCCCTGCACCACCTGTTGGTGTAGAGGCGATCGCGCCATTCCGCATCACTAACCGACTGGTATCAATGGTTAAACGACCGGCTGATGCTGATGCACTACTTCCTTGAGTACCCGCTAAAAGTCCGCCTCCAACAAATCCTTCTATATCGGACACTTGTAAGGGTGGGAGTGGTAAACTGAATAGATTTAGTAGTTCTGATAGTTCGGGTGTCAATGATTCGGGTGTGGCTAACGCCCTTAAGATAACGCTGAGTTGCAAAGCCTCAAATCCCGAACCACTCAGTTCTACGGAGTCTGAAGCCCGAATCGTTAGATCTCCCCCTGTCCCGCTACCAAAGGTTGAGGCGGAGACTAATCCTCGACCCTGCACCCGCAGTTGTCCTGTGTTAATGGTTAAATCTCCCCCTGATCCAGTCCCGACTGTATTTGCCTTAATGCTACTGAGAACCAAACCATCATCAGTCGGTGCAGCGCCAACCACTTCGACTAACTCAGCCGCGTTTATGGTTAAATTTGCTCCAGGTTGAGATCCTTGAGTAATTGACAGAATTTGTGACCCATCCCGGACAGAAACTTGTCGTCCCTGTACCAGAATTGCGCCCCCGCCTGCACCACTTGCATTGACGGTGGCTTGTTCTATCAGTTGAATCGTGCCTAATGTCGAACTTGTAGCGTTCAGGAACGAGGATTGGGGAGAATTAAGGTTCCACTCTCCATCAAAAACAGAACCCAGTTCAATTTTTCCCCCAGGTGCGGTTAGATGACCCCCTTCTAACTCCACATCTCCACCAATTAAGGATAAAGTTTGACCAGGTTGCACCGCTAGTCCCACGACTTCTCCATCCCTCTGGGCGACGGATTGATTGACAATCGTGCCGGGATTGGCTCCAAATTGTAAGCCTAGGGGAACGTTAACCGTGAGTAAAGGGGAGGGGGTTTGAGGAGTTGTGGCGCTGAACTCTAGCCCATTCTCAAAAATAATGCTGTCTGCTGTCGTGGCACGAAATGCACCGGACACATCTAATCGAGCATTCTCGCCAAAAACGATACCATTGGGATTCAGCAGAATCAGGTTCGCGGCTCCATCGACGCCTAAGGTTCCCAGAATATTCGTCGGACTATTTTCACCAGTGACGCGAGTAAAAATGGTTTCAATCCCACCAGGATTAGCGAAATCAACTCGTTGTCCATTTTCCACATTGAATTGTTCAAAGCTGTGGAATAGGTTAGAATCCCGTTGAGCGCCACCTTGAATCAGAATGTCTATGGGGTTATCGCCCGGAGTCAATACCGAAGTTTCATCACCCAAAGTAGCATCAGGAGTAATTTGCGCGATCGCAGGCTGAGTTAAAACAACGCCAATCCAGCATCCCAATAGGCTTGTCGCGGCCAATGCCATTCGCGGGAGGCTGGCGAGATCGAGGCTTTTTTGATTCAGGTTTCGTGCCACCGCTGCCTTAATATTTACGTAACACTAAACAAGTTATCGCCGCATTTTGCTACGATAGCATCTTCCTTTCGGCAGATGGTAGGACTTATTAAGCTGTCATGCATTTAAATTGGGAATGGGTAGCGAGCAAGATGCAAAGCCTGCGGCATGGCTTCGCTTAACGCACTACAAGGATTTCGCCCTTATTGATATTAAGGTTTAAATGCCGAACAGCTTACTTGGGGGCTGCTGAATAAGTCTTGTGGTGGGGAGAGGCAATAGGGAATAGGCTTTCTTGCAATGGTTTTAACCCTCTGTCGAGGTAAAATTTGGTGCTGTTGTCGGCGAAAATTCCAGGATGCAAGACGGTTATAGTGTAAAAA